>CBCSOI010000079.1:0-6781 GCA_965141595.1 uncultured Atopobiaceae bacterium
GTCCATCGAGATCAAGGGCGACAAGGACCGCAACCTGCCCTCCCTCCAGGAGGAGCGCGCCATCGCCGAGCTCGAGAAGCGCCTCGAGATGGAGACCGTGCCCGAGGACTACGTCAAGCAGGTCCACGACGAGATCGCCCGGCAGTTCGTCTCCGACCTCCAGGCCCAGGGCCAGACGGTGGACTCATTCCTCCAGATGCGCCACATCACCATCGACCAGCTCCTGGCCGACCTTCAGCTCCAGGCCACCGAGCACGCCCGTCAGTCCATCGCCCTCGACGCCCTGGCCAAGCACCTCGGCATCGAGGTCACCGACGACGACGTCAAGGCCGAGTTCTCCGACGTCTACGACTCCGACAAGGCCGTGAAGAAGGCCATGAAGGAGTTCGCCGAGTCGGGCCAGATGCCCGCCGTGCGCCAGACCATCCGTCGCTCCAAGGCCGTCTCCTGGCTGCTCGACAACGCCCAGGTGACCGAGGTCGACGAGATCGCCGAGAAGCGCGCCAACAACTAACGCAGTCCCGGTCATGCGGTCGGGGGCCCCGGTCCGGGGCGCCCGACCGCCTTATCGGGAGGAAAGGTGCGACATGACCCATAGGCCCACCAACATCCCGAACATCCCCTACGTCATCGAGCAGACCCCCCGCGGGGAGCGCTCCTACGACATCTACAGCCGCCTGCTCAACGACCGCATCGTGTTCCTCGGCGAGCAGGTGGACCCCAACTCCGCCAACCTCGTGATCGCCCAGCTCCTGCACCTCGAGAGTCAGGACCCTGACAAGGACATCGCCCTCTACATCAACTCGCCGGGCGGCGACATCTACTCCGGTCTGGGCATCATCGACACCATGAACTACATCAAGCCGGACGTCTCCACCATCTGCGTGGGCATGGCCGCCTCCATGGGCGCCATGATCCTGGCCTCCGGCGCCAAGGGCAAGCGCTATGCGCTGCCCAACTCCATGGTGCTCATCCACCAGCCGTCCAGCGGGGTCCAGGGCCAGCAAACCGACATCCGCATCGTGGCCGAGGAGACCAGCTACCTGCGCCGGCACCTCAACCAGATGCTCTCCGACGCCACGGGCCAGCCCTTCGACCGCATCGAGGCCGACACCGAGCGTGACAACTACATGCGCGCCCAGGAGGCCCTCGAGTACGGGCTCGTCGACAAGGTCATCTGCAGCCGCGCCGACGCGAGCGAGGACTAGCCTATGAGCGACTTCGAGAAGGGCAACGGCGACGGCGAGCTGCACTGCTCGTTCTGCGGCAAGGGCCGCGACCAGGTGGACAAGCTCATCCAGGGGCCCGACGGGGTCTACATCTGCGACGAGTGCGTCGAGACCTGCGCCGACATCATCAACGAGGCCGAGCAGCTCGACGGCCCGGAGTCCCCGGCCGGCATGCTCATCGACCAGCTGCCCACCCCGCACGAGATCTACGACGAGCTGTCCCAGTACGTGATGGGGCAGGAGGACGCCAAGCGCGCCATGGCCGTGGCCGTGTACAACCACTACCGCCGCATCATGACGGGCGCCCCCGACGCCGCCGCGTCCGACTACCGCCTCTCCTTCGGCGCGGCCGCCGCGGACGACGGCGAGGACGAGGTGGAGCTCGCCAAGAGCAACATCCTGCTCCTCGGCCCCACGGGCACCGGCAAGACGCTCCTTGCCCAGACCCTCGCGCGGTTCCTCGAGGTGCCCTTCGCCATCGCCGACGCCACCACCCTCACCGAGGCCGGCTATGTGGGCGAGGACGTCGAGAACATCCTGCTCAAGCTCATCAACGCCGCCGACGGCGACGTCGAGCGCGCGCAGGTGGGCATCGTATACGTGGACGAGATCGACAAGATCGCCCGCAAGGCCGAGAACTTCTCCATCACCCGCGACGTCTCGGGCGAGGGCGTGCAGCAGGCCCTGCTCAAGATCCTCGAGGGCACGGTGGCCTCGGTGCCCCCGCAGGGCGGCCGCAAGCACCCCCAGCAGGAGCTTATCCAGATCGACACCACCAACATCCTGTTCATCTGCGGCGGCGCTTTCGTGGGCCTCGACAAGATCGTGGCCGACCGCATCGGCAAGAAGGGCATCGGCTTCGGCTCCGACCTCGGCACCCGTGCCGAGGAGTCCGAGGACGAGCTCATGGCCCAGGTGAGCCCGCAGGACCTGCACAAGTTCGGCCTCATCCCCGAGTTCATCGGCCGTATCCCCGTGATCACCAACACCAAGGAGCTCACGGAGGCCGACCTCGTGGACATCCTCACCGAGCCCAAGAACGCCCTGGTGAAGCAGTACAAGAGGATGTTCGAGATCGAGGGCGTGGACCTCGAGTTCGAGCCCGACGCCCTGACCGAGATCGCGGCGAAGTCCCTCGAGCGCGGCACCGGCGCCCGCGGCCTCCGCGCCATCTGCGAGGCCACGCTCCAGGACACCATGTTCGACGTCCCCTCCGAGCCCGACATCGTGCGCGTCGAGGTCACCAAGGAGTCCGTCGACGGCCTCGAGCAGCCGCGCCGAATCTCGGCGGAGACCGCCCGCCATCTGGCGAGCTAGCACCCTCATACCGCAGCGCACCACGGGGCGGCCCCTCCCGCATGACGGGGAGGCCGCCCCTGCCACTGAACGTCGAGCACAGAGAGAAAGGCACCCCCATGGAACGTCCCTGCGCCTGGAACCGCTACGACGACGAGCAGCTCGCCGCCCTCGAGTCCCTCGCTGCCGACTACCGCACCTTCATTTCGGAGAACAAGACCGAGCGCGAGTGCGTGGCCGCCGCCGTGCGTCTGGCCGAGGCTGCCGGCTACACCGACCTCGCCTGCGCCGTAGCCGCCGGCCGCGCCGTCAAGCCCGGCGACCGCCTCTACGTGAACACCCGTGGCAAGGCCCTCACGCTGTTCTGCGTGGGCACCGAGCCCGTCGAGGCCGGCATGGACATCCTTGGCGCCCACGTGGACTCCCCGCGCCTGGACGTCAAGCAGAACCCCGTGTACGAGAAGGCCGACCTCGCCTTCCTCGACACCCACTACTACGGCGGCCTCAAGGCCAACCTCTGGGTGGCCACCCCGCTGGCCATCCACGGCGTCGTGGCCAAGAAGGACGGCTCCGTGGTGCCCGTGGTCGTGGGCGAGGATCCCGCCGACCCGGTGTTCTGTATCTCCGACATCCTCATACACCTCGCCCAGGAGCAGATGAAGAAGCCCATGGCCGAGGCCGTGGAGCATGAGAAGCTCGACGTCATCGTGGGCGGCCGCCCCCTCGTGGACGGCACGGGCGACGATGACGACGCCAAGGGTGAGGCCGTCAAGGGCCTGCTGCTCCAGATCCTCGCCGACCGCTACGGCATCGAGGAGGAGGACCTCCTGTCCGCCGAGCTCGAGGTCGTCCCCGCCGGCCCCGCCCGCGACATGGGCTTCGACCGCTCCATGATCCTGGGTTACGGCCATGACGACCGCGTGTGCGCCTACACGTCGCTGCGCGCCATGCTCGACGTCGAGGCCCCGCGCCGTACCTCGGCCTGCCTGCTCGTGGACAAGGAGGAGATCGGCTCCGTGGGCGCCACCGGCATGGACGCCCTCTACTTCGAGAACGCCGTCGCCGAGCTCATGGAGCTCGCCGGCGAGGGCGGCTCGCTGCGCCTCCACCGCGCCTTGGCCAACTCCCGCATGCTGTCGAGCGACGTCTCCGCGGGCTTCGACCCGGCCTACGCCGACCGCTTCGAGGAGAAGAACTCCGCCTTCCTCGGCCGCGGCCTCTGCTTCAACAAGTACACCGGCTCCCGTGGCAAGAGCGGCTCCAACGACGCCGACGCCGAGTACGTGGCCCAGGTGCGCGCCATGATGGACGGCGCCGACGTGGCCTTCCAGACCTGCGAGCTCGGCCGCGTGAACGCGGGCGGCGGTGGCACCATCGCCTACTTCAAGGCCCACAACGGCATGGACGTCATCGACTCCGGCGTGGCCGACCTGTCCATGCACTCCATCTGGGAGGTCGTCTCCAAGGCCGACGTCTTCGAGGCCTACCGCGGCTACAAGGCGTTCCTGGAGTGCCCCGAGGCCTAAGGGCCCGCAGCCTCCCGTACCACCACCTTCGTGCAGGGCCCGGCCCCGCCCGCCGTCTCGGCAGGTGGGGCCTTCTCAGCCCCCGACCGAAAGGAGCGCCCGTGCGCGCCGCGTCATCAAACCAGAAGGTCTCGTCCGACGTCACCCGGCAGACCCTCCGCTACTACTGGGCCGTCACCGCCAGGCATCTGCCCTGGTTCGTGGGGGCGGTGCTCTCTAGCCTGGGGTTCGTGTTCTTCCTCTCCTACATGAACCCGTACCTCATGGGCCTCGTGATCGACCGCGTAAGCGAGGGCCGCACGGCAGCCGCCGACGTCCTGCCGGTGTTCGGGCCGATCATGGCCGCCCTGGTGGCCGTGAACGCCGCAGGCCAGGCCTGCTCGAAGCTGCAGGACTACTTCACCGCCAAGGTTGAGATCCTGGCCACCTACGACCTCACCACCCAGTCGTTCGACACGCTCTCGAACCAGTCCATGACGTTCTATGCCAACCGGTTCGGCGGGTCGCTCGTGTCGCAGGTGCAGCGCTTCTGCGGCGCCTACACCACCCTCATGGACTGCCTGCAGTACGCCGTGATCCCCATCTGCTCCGCAGTGGTGTTCACCATCGGCCTGCTGGCGGCCGAGGTCCCGGTATATGTGTGCGTGCTCTCGGTGTTCCTCGTGATCTACGTGTGCGTGGTCTACCGGCTCTACAGCCGCATCCTGCCGGCCAACGCCGAGGCCGCGGCGGCGGGCAACCGCCTGTCGGGTCAGCTGGCCGACGCCGTCACCAACATCATGGCCGTCAAGACGAGCGGCCGCGAGGACTACGAGCGCGGACGCTTCGACGACGCCAGCCGCGACGTGCGCGCCGCCGACTCCCGTCGCATGCGGGCCAACATCCGCTGCGGCGCCGCGACGAGCTCCATCATCGTGCTCATCATGGCCGCGTGCACGGTGTTCGTGGCCGGCGGCAACGCGTGGTTCGGCGTCACGCCGGGCGTGCTCGTGATGATGTTCAACTACACCTACAGCCTCACCATGCAGTTCAACCGGCTGTCGTCCACCTTCTCCACGCTCAACCGCGCCTTCGGTGACGCCTACGACCTCACGGTGGCCTTGGGAGAGCCGCTGCTTGTGGCCGACGCCCCCGGCGCCCCCGCGCTCGAGGTGACCGACGGCGCCATCGACTTCGAGGACGTCACGTTCCACTACCCGGACGCCGACGACGAGGACCGCGTCTTCTCCGACTTCACGCTTCACGTGCCCGCCGGCCAGCGGGTGGGTCTCGTGGGCCGCAGCGGCTCGGGCAAGACGACCCTCACCACGCTGCTGTTGCGCCTGGCCGACCTCCAGGGCGGCCGCATCCTCATCGACGGCCAGGACGTCTCGGAGGCGGCCCAGGCGAGCCTGCGCCGCTCCATCGCCTACGTGCCCCAGGAGCCGCTGCTGTTCCACCGCAGCATCCGCGACAACATCGCCTACGGACGCCCCGACGCCACCGACGAGGAGGTGCGCGCCGCCGCAGAGCGCGCCAACGCGCTGGAGTTCATCGACCGCCTGCCCCAGGGCATGGACACCATGGTGGGGGAGCGCGGCGTCAAGCTGTCGGGCGGCCAGCGCCAGCGCGTGGCCATCGCCCGCGCCATCCTCACCGACGCGCCCATCCTCGTGCTCGACGAGGCCACGAGCGCCCTGGATTCCGAGAGCGAGCGCCTCATCCAGGAGGCCCTGGCCACGCTCATGGAGGGGCGCACGAGCATCGTCATCGCGCACCGCCTCTCCACCGTGGCGAGCTTGGACCGTATCGTGGTGCTGCAGGACGGAAAGATCGTGGAGGACGGCACGCACGAGGAGCTCGTGGGGGCCGGCGGCGCCTATGAGATGCTGTGGGACCGCCAGACCGGCGCGTTCCTCGACGAGGAGGGGGACGGCGAGTGATGGACAGGGTGACCGTCTACACGGACGGCTCGAGCCGCGGCAACCCAGGTCCCGGCGGCTACGGGGCGGTGCTGCTCTTCGTGGACGCCGCGGGTGTGGAGCACCGGCTGGAGCTCTCCCAGGGCTTCCGGCGCACCACGAACAACCGTATGGAGATGATGGCCGCGGCCGCCGCTCTCGAGGCTCTCAAGCGCCCCTGCGAGGTGGAGCTTCACAGCGACTCACAGTACCTCGTGAACGCCCACGAGAAGGGCTGGATCCGCGGGTGGCAACGGAACGGCTGGAAGACCGCCTCCAAGAAGCCCGTGAAGAACGTGGACCTGTGGGAGCGCCTCATCGCCGCCGAGAGGCCGCACACCGTGCGCTACGTCTGGGTGAAGGGCCATGCGGGTCACGAGCTCAACGAGCGCTGCGACCAGCTTGCGGTTTCCGCGGCCATGGGGTCGGGTCTGGCGGACGACGAGGGCTTCGAGGCCTGACGCCTCTGCCGCCCCTCTCTCGGCATCCCTCTTCCGCACCTGAACGCGAATAGGGGCGACCTTCTCGGCACCTTCTCCGCACCTGAACGCGGGTAGGGGCGATTTCGGCGTCCCTGAACACGGTTGGGGGCGGATTTCGACGCCGGTCCGCCGGGGGAGTCGCCCCTAACCGCGTTCAGGTGCGGAGAGGAGAGGGGGGGGGCTGCCTGCCGGCGCCTGCCGCCGGCGCCCGCCGCCGGCGCCCGCCGGCCCGGCCCCATGCCGTTCGTCCCCGATTACCCACCGCTCGCCGCCTGAATTGAACCGGTTCAATAACGTGGGGTCCCCCT
>CBCSOI010000080.1:0-6736 GCA_965141595.1 uncultured Atopobiaceae bacterium
GAGAGGAACGCGCCATGGAACTGTTCGTCAACATACTGGGGGTCCTGGCCTTCATAGCCTTGGGCTGGGCATTCTCGGCAGACCGCAAGAACATCGACTGGGTGTCGGTGGGGCTGATGTGCGCCATCAACCTCTTCCTCGCCTGGTTCCTGACGAGCTTCGAGGTGGGGCGCGCCATCGTCTCCGGCGCCGCCGCGGGCTTCGCCGAGCTCGTCACGCTGTCCTACCAGGGCATCAACTACGCCTTCGCCAACTGGGTCGGCCCCAACGGCCTCGACCCCGCGCCCGTGAACTTCGTCACGAGTGCGCTTCTGCCCATCCTGATGATCGTGCCGCTGTTCGACACCCTCACCTACATCGGCTTCCTGCCCTGGGTCATCAAGTGGGTGGGCCGCGGTCTGTCCTTCATCACCCGCCGGCCGAAGTTTGAGACCTTCTACGCCGTCGAGATGATGTTCCTTGGTAACACCGAGGCCCTGGCCGTCTCCAAGGTCCAGCTCCAGCACATGAAGGCCGGCCGCAACGTCACGCTGGCCATGATGTCGATGTCGTGCGTCACCGCCGCCATCATCGGCTCGTACATCCAGATGGTGCCGGCGCAGTTCGTCATCACCGCCATCCCCCTCAACTGCATCAACGCCCTGATCTTCTCCCACATGCTCTACCCGGTGAAGGTCACCCCCGAGGAGGACAGGATCTACGGCCTCGCCGACACCCCCGACGAGACCCCGGTCGAGGACTCCACCGACGCCGAGAGGATCGAGCTCGCCAAGGCCGTCGAGGCCTACGAGGCCCTGCCCCCCGTCAAGCGGTTCTTCGCCCACGACCCGGCCAAGCCCGAGAAGGAGCCCTACTTCTCGTTCCTCGGCGACTCCATCCTCACCGGCGGCCAGCTCATCCTCATCATCACCGCCAACGTCATCGCCTTCGTGGCCCTCGCCGCCGTCATCAACGCGCTGCTCGGCCTCATCAACCCCGACCTGTCCCTCGAGTCCATCCTCGGCGTGTTCATGTTCATCCCCGCCTGGCTCATGGGCCTCGACCCCGCCACCGCCTGGGACTTCGCACAGCTCATGGGCCTCAAGCTCGTGACCAACGAGTTCGTGGTCATGGGCCAGGTCACCGGCTCCGTGGCCTCTTTCGCGCCGCACTACCAGGCCGTCCTGACCACCTTCATCACCTCGTTCGCCAACTTCTCCACCCTCGGCATGGTCATCGGCTGCTTCAAGGGCATGGTGAGCAAGGAGAAGAACGACGCCATCTCCCATCAGGTGGGCCGCCTCCTGCTCTCCGGCATCCTCGTGTCGCTGCTCTCCGCGGCGCTCGTGGGCCTGTTCGTCTGGTAGGCGCCGCGTCGTACGCCCTCTCCCGGGGCCCGGCCGCGCACCCCGTGCGGCCGGGCCCCACCCGTGTCGCGGTATGTGCGGGTCCCATGGGAACGGACCCTGCGGGGGCATCCTCCCACAGGGCCCGTTGGGTCCTCCCTTGCACCGTCCCGCTCAGGGCCGCGGCACCTCGGAGCACACACGCTCGATGTCGGCCATGAGCTGCGCCGAGAAGCGCGCCCCGTCCACCGTGAGCGCCACGTTGACCGGGCGGTCCGGGTTGCGGATCTGCGCCTGGTCGCCGATGGTGCGGCCGCGGAGCTCCCCCTCGAGGTCCACCTTCATGACGCTCGGGAGGTAGCCGCAGAGCCCGGGGTCGGCCGCCACGGCCACCGAGAGGGGGTCGTGAAGGGCGCAGCCGCCCAGGGTGGGGGCAAGCCAGTCGTTGTGGGCGTCGACGTAGAACCCCACGATGTCGGCCATCTTCTCGCCGGCGGGCCCCGCCTCGCGCCAGCGGTCCACCATCTCCTTGGTGAGCACCTCCTTCATCGTCACGTCGAGCCCCACTAGCGTGACGGGGATTCCGGAGGTGAGGACGGCGGAGGCCGCCTCCGGGTCGTTGAAGACGTTGGCCTCGGCGCACGGGGAGACGTTGCCCTCGGTGGCCACGGCCCCGCCCATGACGGTGACGGAGCCTGCGAGCCTGAGCGCCTCCGGGTCGCGCCCGAGGGCGAGGGCGAGGTTGGTGAGCGGGCCCGTGGCGACGATGTCCAGGTCGTCGCCGTACTCGCGGCAGAGGCGCACGATGGCGTCGACGGCGCCCTCCTCCTCCGGCGCGCGCGGGGAGTCGGGGAGCTCCACGTTGCCCACGCCGTTGTCGCCGTGGATGTCCATGATGTTGCGCGGCGGGAGGAAGTCGCCGTCACCGTCCCACACGAGCGGGTGGCGCGCGCCGCCCCACACGGGGACGTCGTCGTGGCCGAGGAGGTGCAGCACGGCGAGGGCGTTTTTCACCCCCTGGTCCACCGAGACGTTGCCGAACACCCCCGTGATGCCCACGAGCTCGAAGGCGGGGTTGGCGAGCGCCTCGCAGATCGCCATGGAGTCGTCGATGCCGGTGTCGAGGTCGAGCAGAACCTTGCGTGCCATGGGGTGCCTCCTTGGTGCCGGGTCGGGCCCGGAACTGGGCCCTCGACCACATATTGGTATGAAAGTTATTTCAGAAGGACTTTATAAACGCCTGCGGTCGGTTGCAGGGAGCGAGCGGTTCCTGTGGCGGACCTGACAGGTTTCGTCCATAATGGTCCGCAACCGTTCATGGATGGTAGGGGAGAGAAGAGAGGGGAACCGGCATGGGACAGTTCGACAACAAGACCGTCATCATCACCGGCGGCGGCTTCACCGCGCTCAAGGACGGCTCTGCGGGCTCCATCGGCTACGGCATCGCCACCGCCTTCGCCAAGGAGGGCGCCAACATCGTGGTCACCGGCCGCAACACGGCCAAGCTCGAGGAGGCCAAGGCACGCCTCGAGGCAGACTACGGCGTCAGGTGCCTGTGGGTGCAGGCCGACGTCGCCGCGGGGCAGGACAACAAGGCCACGGTCCAGAAGGTGGTCGACGCGGCGGTCGCCGAGTTCGGCTCCATCGACGTGCTCGTGAACAACGCCCAGGCCTCCGCCTCCGGCGTCACCATCGCGGACCACACCACCGACCAGTTCGACCTCGCCGTCTACTCCGGCCTCTACGCCACCTTCTACTACATGCAGGCGTGCTACCCCTACCTCAAGGAGTCCAAGGGCTCCGTGGTCAACTTCGCCTCAGGCGCCGGGCTCTTCGGCAACTTCGGCCAGGTGGCCTACGCCGCCGCCAAGGAGGGCATCCGCGGCATGAGCCGCGTGGCGGCCACCGAGTGGGGCCCCGACGGCATCAACGTCAACGTGGTGTGCCCGCTGGCCTGGACCAAGGCCCTCGAGGACTTCCAGACCGCCTACCCGGACGCCTTCGAGGCCAACGTCCACATGCCGCCCATGGGTCACTACGGCGACGTCGAGACCGAGATCGGCCGCGTGGTTGTGCAGATCGCCGGCCCCGACTTCAAGTTCATGACCGGCGAGACCCTCGTGCTCGAGGGCGGCATGGGCCAGCGCCCGTAGGCGTACCCGCGGCGTGCGGTTCCCTCGGGGCCCGTCCCGGTATCGGGGCGGGCCCCTTTGCCGTGCCGCGACGGATTCGGAGGGTTATTTATATACCCTCACAATTAAAGCGGTTGACAGAGTTTCACCTAATTCGTGCTCTACGGCATTTATATACATAGGTATGACGAGTTAATCGTGGTACCGGACTTCCTCTCTCGCGACGACAGCCGTCCGCGTTGTTTCCTGAATGTCAGACGTACAATGAACACGTCAGCTCCGGGGCACGAACCTCGGTAAGGAGGTCGTGCGCCGGTCCGTCGCTCGGGGCCGCCGCACCGGACGGGAGGGGGTCCCTCGTGCAAGGAAGGGCCAAGCACAGGAGGGGCGGCATCCCGGTCGCCCATGAGGAGGGCCCGGCGGGTGCCGTGTCCCTCGAGACCATCGCCGAGAAGCTCGGCGACCTCCGGTTCAGGCGCGCCGTGTGGGGTGCCGACGACCGCGACGTCCTGAACAAGATCCGGCGTATCGACGAGATGTACCGGGCGCTCTACCTCCAGCAGGAGGCTCGGTACCGCGCCCTCCTCGAGGAGCGCGACCGGGAGGTGCAGGAGCTATGGGCGCGGCTCGGACGCCGCTGACGGGCGTCGACCCGGTGCTCCGCGAGAGCGCGGTCTCGGGCAGGCCTGAGCCCACGACGGCGGCCATCGCCGACCGTCTGGAGCGCGCCCGTGCCCGCTACCTCTTGCGGGGCGTCCTCGCGAGGCTCGCCATGGCCGCCCTCGTCGCCGTCTGGCTCCTCTCGGCGGTGATCGGCGTGGCCGTGGTGGACACCGACGCCATGGCGCCGGTGGCGGGCTACGGCGACCTCGCGCTCTTCCTGCGCGGTGGCAAGGATGTGGCCCCCGGCGACGTTGTGGTCTTCACCCACGACGGGCGCCGGTACCTGGGGAGGGTCGTCGCCGGCGTGGGGACCATGGTCGAGGTCACCGACGACGGTGCCCTCAGGCTCGACGGCAACGTGCAGGACGCCCTGTACGGTCAGGCCACGGTGCCCGTCGAGGGCGGCCCGGCATACCCGGTGTCGCTTGCGGCGGGCCAGTACTTCGTGTTGGCGGACAACCGCGCCTCGGGGCAGGACAGCCGCCTGTTCGGCCCCGTGGGGCGCGGCGACATCCAGGGCACGGTCTTCGCCTTGGTAAGGGGGCGCGGCCTGTAGGCGCGCGCCGAGGCCCGGGCCCTGCTCGGGGAGGCACTATCAGGAGGAACAGGATGAGGTTCGAACCCAAGAAGACGATCGCGGCCATCGCCGCAGCCGCCGCCATCGCGGCCGTCCCTGCCGCACCGGCCTTGGCCGTGGGCGTCGTCTCGGCGGCCACCACGCCGTCGGCGCCCGGCAACGCCGTCGTCGTCAGCAAGACGTGGAGCCAGATGCCCTCGAGGGTGCACCCCGTGAGCGAGCTCTCCTACACGCTGACCTACCAAGGAGTGGAGTTCCCGGTTGGTGAGGGCACCGGCCAGGTGACCTACGACGGCAACGCCCTCGCCAAGGGCGACGCGGTGACGTTCACCCAGAAGGCCCAAGCGGGCAGGACCGCCCCCACGGGCGCCGTCCTCGCCTCGGACGCCTTCGCGGGCGTGGACTTCTCGGGCCCGGGCCTCTACTTTTTCGACCTCGCTGAGAGCCCTGCGACCGAGACCTCCCTTTACTCCTACAACGAGGAGAACGCGACCTACCGGGTGATCGTCCAGGTGACGTGGGTGACGCACGGGGGAGTTGCCGACGTGGACGGGACCCCGGTCGTCGACGACATCCGCATCCAGAAGGCCGGCTCCGAGGCGAAGGTGTCCCAGGGCGCCTTCGTGAACGGTGCCAAGGACAACGCGAGCCTCGTCCTGTCGAAGGAGGTCACCGGCAACCAGGGCGACACGTCCTCCTCGTTCGGCCTCACGGTCTCGTTCACGGGCCTCCAGCCCGGCGCCGAGTACCCCTACGCCGTCGAGGGAGGGGATGGCGGCACGTTCACGGCCGACCAGAACGGGGCGGCCAGCGTGTCGGTGACCCTGGGTCACGGCGGCACCGCGACCTTCTCCGACCTCAACGATGGCGCCGCCTACACGGTCCAAGAGTCCGGCGCGTCGGCCGCCTTCACGCGGGACCAGTCCGGTGTGTCGGTGGACAACGGGTACGTGGCTTCCATCACGGGCAACGACGGCTCCCTGGCCAACAACGCCACCGACACCGTGACCGTCACCAACGACCGCAGCTCGGTGCCCATCACCGGCATCCCGACCTCGGGTATTCCGGTCGCCGGCGGTCTCGTCCTGGCGGTCGCGGGCGGTGTCGCGCTCGTCGTGTCCCACCGCCGCCGCAGCGCCGGGGACGACTTCTGACCGTGACGGCTCCACGCCTGCCTGCGGTGGCGCGCTGGCTCGACCGCGCGGTGAACGCCGTCGTCGCCTGCGCCCTCGCCGTCGTTCTCCTGTTCTCAGGGTACGGGATGTGGTCGGACTGGGCGGTGGCCCACGCTCCCGACGACGCCTCGGCGCGCCTCGCCGCGGTCAAGGGGCCTGCGGGCCCGAGCTTCAGGGAGCTCCTGGCCGTGAACCCGGACGTGGTGGGCTGGCTTCAGATGGAGGGGACCGGTATCGACCAGCCCGTGGTGCAGGGCGACGACGACTCCGAGTACCTGTCCCGGGACGTCTTCGGGGACTACTCCGTGGCCGGGAGCCTCTTCCTGGCCAAGGGGTGCTCCCCGGGGTTCGACGACGGGTACAGCGTGGTCATGGGCCATCACATGGCTGCCGGTGAGATGTTCGGCGACCTCGACCTCTACCGCGATGGCACCTTTCTGGAGGCCCACCACATGGGGACGCTCTGGCTTCCCGACAGGACGCTCGACCTCGAGGTTGTGGAGACGGCCGAGGCTGACGCCTACGACAGGTCCGTGTTCGGCGTCCCATTGCCCGACGGCGGGGCTGCGAGGGCGCTCGAGAGCCTCGGGGAGGGCCTCCTGGCGAGCCGCGGGGCCTTGGACGCGGATGACGACCTCGTGCTTCTCTCCACGTGCACGGGGACGTCTGCCAACGGTCGGACCGTGGTGGTGTGCAGGGTCGCTGGAGTGCGTGGGCCCGGGGACAGCGGATGACGACGAAGGGGCGGACGATGAGGGGCGATGACGACACGACGGTGACGCGGGGCGGCGCGGTGCCCGCCTGTCGGCCGGGTGTCCCGGCACGGGCGGCCCTGGCCTGCGCCGTCCTCCTCCTGTGCGCGCT
>CBCSOI010000081.1:0-6726 GCA_965141595.1 uncultured Atopobiaceae bacterium
GCCGCGCAGTCCGGCGGTGCCGAACTCGAGGTCGCGGTAGAAGGCGTCGACGATGGAGTCGTCGTCGCCCTTGGCGAGGAGGTCGGCGAGCTCCGCGGCGAGCTCGGGCTCGTCGACGTTCTCTTTCCAAAGCTGCGCGCGCTCCTGGATCTTGGTGTCCATCGGGTTCCTCTTTCCCATAGGTATGTCCGGGTCTCGAAGTCGGCCTTCAAAACCGATTCAGCCGTCTCGTTGGCCCCATTCTATGTTCATCGGGGTCGCTTGTTGCCGTTTTGGGGCTTCTTCAGGCGCGCGCACCTTTTTTACAGAAGAGTCCGGTATTTGAGAACACCTTGAAGCGCGGCGGGACGGGGACCCGCGGGTGCCCGGACGCCGGTATCATGGCCTGAGGACACGACCCCGGGAGGACCCTTGGACAAGATCGACTTCACCCGCGCGCGCTTCTGCGCCTCCTTCGGCACCCCCGAGCAGATACCCGAGGCAAAGCGCCCCGAGGTCTCCGTGGTCGGGCGGTCGAACGTGGGAAAGTCGTCGCTCATCAACCGCCTCGTGGGCAGGAAGGCCCTCGCCAAGGTGAGCTCCAAGCCCGGCAAGACCGCCACGGTGAACTTCTACGACGTCGACGGCATCTACCTCGTGGACCTGCCCGGCTACGGGTTCGCCAAGGTGAGTGCGGCCGAGAAGCGCCGGTGGGCCGACCTCATCGGCGGCTACTTCGACCAGGAACGCAGCTTCAACCTCGTCGTCTCCCTCGTGGACATCCGCCACGAGCCCCAGAAGCTCGACCACGAGATGGTGGGCTTCCTCAAGGAGGGCGGCTTCCCGTTCATCGTCGCGCTCACCAAGGCCGACAAGCTGAGCCGGGCCCAGCAGCAGCGCCAGCGCGCGCTCATCGCCCGGGAGCTCGACGTCGACGAGGGACGCCTCTACGTGACCTCGGCCGCCAAGGGTCAGGGCATCGAGGAGCTCAAGGACGCCATCTCCGCGGCCTGCGTCTAGGGCTCCCCCGCCCCCTTGAGGCGGAACCGGCGCCCCAAAACCGCCACGATGCCCTCGCGCCGCATGGCTCCCAGCTCCCGGGAGAGGGCGCTGCGGTCCACGCCGAGGTAGTCGGCGAGCTGCTGGCGCCCCACCGGGACCTCGAACCACTCCCCCGGCGCGCCGCCCCCGGCACGCTCCTCGAAGGCCAGGTAGGCCAGGAGCTTTCCGCGGATGGTCCTCGGCGACCCGATGTAGGCCCTGCGAGAGAGGGACACGTTGCGCCGGGCCATGATCCGGCAGAGGTTGCGCGCAAGGGCGGAGCAGTCGGGGTCGCCGGAGAGCGCGAGCAGGCGCTCCGCGTCGAACCAGAGCACCCGGCCGTCGAGGTCGGCCACGACGTCGACCATGAGGGGGACGTCCCCCAGCACCGCGTAGGCCTCGGCGAAGACCTCACCGGGCCCCGCCCAGCCCATGACCGCCACCTGCCCCTGGCCCGACGGCGCCTCCATGCGCACACGCCCCTCGAGCACGAGCCCGGCCCACACGCCCGTGTCGCCCTGGGTCAGGAGCCGCTCGCCCGCGACGCAGGGCTTGAGGGCGAGGCCAACCTTGGCCGCCACCCTCCCCAGCGCCTCCTCGTCCACACCGCCCAGAAGGACGCTCCCGACCATTTTGGCTCCCTCTCAGCCTTCTCGACATGTTGCAATTGCAACATACCACGGGCCCGCCCCCACCTAGAGTCGGCATCGAGAGGCACCGCCACCGAAAGGAGCACCATGACCGCGCAAGAGACCGAGCGGATCCGCCGCGAGCTCGCCGACTCCCTCCCCCACGAGATGTTCTGCTTCCAGTGCGAGCAGACCGCAGCCGGCACCGGCTGCGTCTGGCACCAGGGCGTCTGCGGCAAGAGGTCGTCCACAGCCAACCTCGAGGACGAGCTGACCGGCAACCTCATCGCCTACGCCCGCTGCGTCCACGACGCCGGCGTGACCTCCCCCTGCGCCCACGCCTCGCTGCCCATGATCGAGGGCATGTTCTGCTGCATCACCAACGTGTGCTTCGACGACGACGCCGTGCGCGCCCTCATCGGCCGCATCCGCGAGCGCATCGACCACGTGAGCTCCCGCCACGGCGTGGACGCCGCCGACTACCCCGCCTACGACATGGGCCTCGTCTGGAACGCCGACGAGGACGTCCGCTCCCTCAAGAGCCTCCTGCTCTTCGGCCTGCGCGGCATGGCCGCCTACGCCTACCACGCCCGCATGCTCGGTGCCGACTCCCAGACGGTGGACGACTTCTTCTTCCGCGCCCTCTACGAGATCTCCGCCACCGACGACCCGCAGACCCTCCTCGGCCTCGTGCTCGAGTGCGGCCGCGTGAACCTGGAGTGCATGGCCATGCTCGACGAGGCCAACACCTCCACCTACGGCGACCCCGTGCCCACCACCGTCGACCTCGCCATCGAGCCCGGCCCCTTCATCGTGGTGACCGGCCACGACCTGGCCGACCTCGAGCAGATCCTCGAGCAGACCGACGGCCGCGGCGTCAACGTCTACACCCACGGCGAGATGCTCCCGGCCCTCGCCTACCCTAGGCTCAAGGAGCACCCGCAGCTCAAGGGCAACTTCGGCACCGCGTGGCAGAACCAGCAGCGCGAGTTCAAGGACATCCCCGCGCCCATCGTCTGGACCACCAACTGCCTCATGCCCCCCAAGGACTCCTACGCCGACCGCGTCTTCACCACGGAGGTCGTGGCCTACCCGGGCTGCACCCACATCGAGGCCGACAGGGACGGCCGCAAGGACTTCACCCCCGTCATCGAGCGTGCCATCGAGCTCGGCGGCTACCCCGAGCGCCACGAGATGACCGGCATCAATGGCGGCACCCAGGTCACCTGCGGCTTCGCCCGCAAGACCGTCCTCGACAACGCCGGCGCCATCGTGCAGGCCGTGAAGGACGGCGCCATCGGCCACGTCTTCCTCGTGGGCGGCTGCGACGGCGCCAAGCCGGGCCGCAACTACTACACCCGCTTCGTCGAGCAGACCCCGTCCGACAGCGTCGTGCTCACGCTCGCCTGCGGCAAGTACCGCTTCAACGACCTCGACCTCGGCGAGGTGGCCGGCTTCCCCCGCATCCTCGACATGGGCCAGTGCAACGACGCCTACGGCGCCATCCAGGTCGCCCTCGCCCTCGCGGACGCCTTCAACTGCTCGGTCAACGACCTCCCGCTCTCGTTCGTCCTCTCCTGGTACGAGCAGAAGGCCGTCTGCGTCCTGCTGACCCTGCTCGCCCTGGGCGTCAAGGACATCTACCTCGGGCCCGACCTGCCCGCCTTCGTGAGCCCCAACGTCCTCGGCATTCTGCAGGAGCAGTTCGGCATCCGCGGCATCACCACGCCCGAGCAGGACATGGCGGAGATGCTCGGGTAACTCCGGCCCATAGGCGTTGCCTCCCGGTCCCCGCCGCCCCTTCCGAATCGTCTTGGGGGCCCCGGTTTCACCGGCCCATAGGCGCGACCCCTTGGTCCCCGCCTCCCCCTTCCACCCCGGCTCGGGACCCCGGCTTCGCCCCCGAGCCGGCGCGGGAGGGGGAGGCGGGTGGTTTTTGCCTCGTTTTTGAGCCCCCGATTCGCCCCCCCCCCGAGCCAGTGCAGGGGGTACGGGGCGGCAGGGCGGTTCTTGCCCGTGGTCCTCCACCGCTTTAGGCCGTCCCCGCGGTCTCCTTTGTCGGACGTGCTTGCGGGCGAGGAGTCTCACGGGGTCGCCGCCTCGGTGCATGGGTTCGGGCGTTCGGTGCGGTTTTATCCTGTGGTCCCCCGCCACCTCGTGCCGTCCCGCGGACGTCCGCTGTTGGCCGCGCCTGCGGGCGGTAGGCCCTGGGACCCTCCACCTTCGCCTCGTACCTTCGGTGCACGCGTTCAGGGCTTCGGTGCGCGTTCTCGGCCGTTCGGTGTGCGGAAACCCGCTCACCGAAGGCGCGAACCGTTGGAATCCGCTCACTGAAGCCGCGAACGCGTGCACCGAGGCGCCGAGCGTGGCCGTGCGCCGATCGAAGCCGTGCCCCGGCGTGACGCGTCTCTGTGCGGCGCCCGCTCTTTTCCCGGCCCCCGGCCATGCCGCCCACGTCGGTCTACCATGAATGTCGTCATGGGTGGGTTTTAATACCTGTGATGGGGTAGGATTATACCCGTGGCCGACCGGTCACCTTGCACCGGCTTTGGAGGAAAGCATGCATATTGCAACCAGCGTCAGCGCCGCCATCGGCGACACCCCCCTGATCGACCTCTCGTTCCTCTGCGACGGCGACGTGACGCTGCTCGGCAAGTACGAGGCCGCCAACCCCGGAGGCTCCGTCAAGGACCGCGTTGCCCGCGCCATGGTGGACGCCGCCGAGAACGACGGCACCCTGCAGGAGGGCGGCACCATCGTGGAGCCCACCAGCGGCAACACCGGCGTGGGCCTGGCCATGGTGGCCGCCGAGCGCGGCTACGGCATGGTCCTCGTCATGCCCGAGACCATGAGCGTGGAGCGCCGCAAGCTCGCCGCGGCCTACGGCGCCAAGATCGAGCTCACCCCCGGCGCCACCGGCATGGCCGGGGCCGTGGAGCGCGCCGAGCAGATCGTGGCCGAGACCCCCGGGGCCGTGATGATGGGCCAGTTCTCCAACCCCGAGAACCCCCTGGCCCACTACCGCACCACCGGGCCCGAGATCTGGCGCGACACCGACGGCGCCGTCGACGCCCTCGTCGCCGGTGTAGGCACCGGCGGCACCGTCACCGGCACCGGCCGCTTCCTCAAGGAGATGAAGCCGTCCGCCAAGGTCTTCGCCGTGGAGCCCGCCGAGTCCCCCGTCCTCGAGGGCGGCCAGGCCGGCCCCCACAAGATCCAGGGCATCGGCGCCAACTTCGTTCCCGACAACTACGACCCCTCCGTGGTGGACGAGGTCGTCCCCGTGAAATCCGACGACGCCCTCGCCATGAAGGACCGCCTCGCCGAGCAGCTCGGCCTGCTCGTGGGCATCTCCGCCGGCGCCGCCGTGTCGGCCGCCGTGGAGCTTGCGAGCCGCGAGGACATGGAGGGCGCCGTCATCGTGGCCGTCCTGCCCGACACCGGCGAGCGCTACCTCTCCCTCATCGAGGCCTAAGGGCCCGCCCCGGAACGCATCACCCATCCGACGCAGAGGGGCCGGTACACGCACGCGCCGGCCCCTCTCCCCTCTCGTATGTTGGGTAGGTCTGACGTTCGTCGGCACCCCTGGGCGCGTTCAGGCGCGGGAGACGGCGCCGCTCGCGGTCCGATGACGGCCGCTCGCCTCCCTGAACACGCCTGGGGGGTGCCGACAAACACAGAGAACCCGGAGACTCCACTCGTCGTAGCCCCCTGCGTCATACCTGAACAATAGATAGATTACTGATTTAGCCGATCACATTGCCTGATAGGCATCTATCTAGGCAGGCTATGAGCTATAATAAAATGGTTGAACTACACTTCCCAGCGAGCTCGCTATTGGCACTCCAGAACGGTTGTAGCCACTCACGTACAGTTCTCCGCTATAATTGACGCCTGCCGTCGTGTAAGGGGCCCAGCTTCCCGACCAAGAAGCCTGCCCATAAGAGCCCGAGATGTAGTTTGTCGCCTTCAGTGTCTTCCTCCCATTGTCCTCGTAAGCCCATAGTTTGATATTTCCATCAATACTCATTTTTGATGCAGAGGGGAACAACGTAACATTCCAGTGGAACGACTTGGACGAGTAAATCCACTCGAGGGAAACACGTCCGGCATTGCCGACTACAGCGGCACGCCCAGCGCTGTCAGACTGAAGAATCAAATCTCCTTCATAAACACAGATGGAATCCTCGGTCTGGTGGCTGCTCAGGTCTTGCGCCTTAGCGGTCACAGGGAGAAGTAGCCCTGCACTCCCAATTGCCAACGACAAAAAGGCCCTCCGGCTGAGATTGGTTTGCGGACACATCCTTAGCTCCCTTCTAGCTAAATTGCATTAACTGATGGTCATATTGTCCGTTATTATTACCGCGCTGTCTCTCTATTTTTGTAAACGGTACTATTAAAGAGATGAGCGGTAGCATTGCTGCTCACTGCTGCAATTAGCAGCTTGTCAACGAAACGAGGCGACCATGGAGATCATCTACCCGGAGGAATGGACGTTCACCCTCGTGATGCGCCGCAAGGACGACCCCTCGATCGCCATCGAGAGCGAGATGTCCGAGGGTCTGGGCTACGAGACCTTCGTCAAGTGCGGGAAGGAGTTCCGCCGCCAGGTGCAGGAAGGGCTCGAGGCCGCCTCGGAGTAGCAGCGGACGGTCAAAGCCACCGACACAGAGGGGCCGGCGCCCACACGTGCCGGCCCCTCTGTGTCGGTAGGTCTGACGTTCGTCGGTACCCCTGGGCGCGCTGAGAGCGGGTACCGGGCGCCCGGCCCCGGCCCCGGCCTTTCCGCTGCCTTTGGGTCCCGCCTTATTTCATGGGGTCGCGCTGCCCCGCCCCCACCCGGGACGCCGCAAGCGGTAGCATGGGTTGACTTTGCTTGACAACCCAAGAGAGGCGCACCATGAGATTCTACGCGACCTGCCCCACCGGTCTGGAACACCTCCTCGCCCAAGAGCTCGAGAGCCTGGGCGTGCCCTCCGTGCGCCCGCTCCAGGGTCAGGAGGGCTTCGAGGGCCCCCTCAAGTGGGCCTACGTCGCCTGCCTGTGGAGCCGCATCGCCAGCTCCGTCGTCGCCGTC
>CBCSOI010000082.1:0-6666 GCA_965141595.1 uncultured Atopobiaceae bacterium
TTCTCCCTCGATGGCGAGGGGCTGCTGGCCCTCGCCACGGTGTTCGCCGCCGTGGCGAGCGTCCTGGCGTCGCGCTACTCCCGCCGGAGCGACCCCGTGCTGCTGGCGGGCTGGCAGTTCGTCATGGGCGGCGCCGTGCTCTGGGCCGTGGGCGCCGCACTGGGAGGCGGCCTCGCGCCCTCGGGACCGGCCGCCTGGGGCGTGCTCGCGTGGCTCGTGGCGGTCTCGGCCGGGGCCTACACGGTGTGGAGCGTCCTGCTCGCCATGCACCCGGTGAGCTCCGTGGTGGTCTACAGCTTCACGCTCCCCATCTTCGGGGTGGCGGTGTCGCTCCTCACCCTCGGCGACCAGGGGCACCCCTTGGGCGTCGTGGCGCTCGCCTCCATCGCCGTGGTGTGCCTGGGCATCTGGCTCGTGGAGACGCCCGCGCGCCGCGGCCGTACGTCCGGGTAGGAACCGCTCGTCGCACCGCAGCCGCCCGTCCGGGGCGGCCGGACCCGCCCGACCCCTAAGGAGCCACCGTGCAGCCTCGCACCTTCACCCTTTCCTCGCCCTTCGACGGCCTCGAGCTCTCCTGCGCAGAGGTGGTGCCGGACGGCGAGACCGTGGGCCTCGTCCAGTTCTCCCACGGCATGGAGGAGCACAAGGAGCGCTACTACCCCTTCATGGAGTGGCTCGCGTCCCACGGGTTCGCCTCCGTGGTCCACGACCACCGCGGCCACGGGGCGTCGGTCAAGGACCCGGGCGACCTCGGCTACCTCTACGACGACACCGGCCGCGCCATCGTGGGCGACGTCCTCTGTGTGCAGAACCACTTCAAGGCCCTCCACCCAGGCCTGCCGCTCGTGCTCTTCGGCCACTCCATGGGCTCCCTCGTGGTACGCAGCCTCATCAAGGACGCCGACGACGCCATCGACGGCCTCGTGGTCTGCGGCGCCCCGGGGGACAACCCCGGCAAGGACGCCGCCATGGTGCTCGTGGACGCGCTCTCCCTGGTCAAGGGGCCCAGGGCGAAGTCACCCCTCGTGAACGGGCTCGTCTTCGGCGGCTACGGCAACGGGCTGCCGGGCGAGCACCCGCTGCGCTGGCTTTCGGCGAGCGAGGAGAACGTGCGCCGCTACGACGAGGACGACCTCTGCGGTTTCGTCTTCACCCTCAACGGCTACCGTAACCTGCTCTCGCTCGTGCGCGACGTCTACGACATCCGCGGCTGGGCCGTGAGCCGCCCCGACCTCCCCATCCTGTTCGTCGCCGGCGCCGACGACCCCGTCACGCTCGGCGAGAAGGCTTGGGAGGACGCCCAGGGGTTCCTCCGCGACCGCGGGTACAAAAACGTGAGCGGCAAGCTCTACCCCGGCATGCGCCACGAGATCCTCAACGAGGAGGGGGCGCAGGAGGTCTACGACGACGTGCTCGCGTTCATCCAGGGCGCCTGCGGCCGATAGCAGAAAAACCCATGCTTGAGAATATGTCCCCCTGCTCTTTCCTTTTCTGCAAGAAGGGTTCAAATAGGTGAACCCGGCTTGTAAAATGGGGCCACTGGCATACTTGTCCGCATGCTCTGCGAGGGGGCCCCATGAAGTGCATCAACTGCGGCCACGACGTCTCGGACGAGACGGGTTTCTGTCCCTGCTGCGGCTCGGAGCTCCGGTTCGACTTCTCCCTGCGTCGCCACCCCATCCAGCCCGACGTGCCGGAGCCCCCGGCCAACGGCGGCGTCAAGGCGGTCGATCGCGCGGCGGACCGCGCCATGATGCGACGCGGCATCAGGGTCGCCAACATGATCTGGGCGGCCTTCGTGGTGCTCGCCGCCGTCTGCCTCTTCATCCTGCTGTGAGCGTGGGTGCCGTCGCGTCGTTCGACCTCACCGTGAACGGGCTGCCCCAGGCGGCCCGCTTCTCCCAGGCCGACCTCGAGGGCATGCTCGTGCCCCTGGCCCGGCGCATCACGAGCACGGGGCCCGGGCCGGTGCTCGTGGCGGGGCCTCCCGGGTCGGGCAAGTCCACGGTGGCCCTCGTGCTGGAGCGGCTCTGCGAGATGCGCGGCCACCGGGTGCCGGCGCTCTCCATGGACGGCTTCCACCGGACCAACGCCTGGCTCGAGGAGCACGGGCTCCTCGGCCGCAAGGGGGCGCCCGAGACCTACGACATCGACGGCCTGCGGCGCGCCCTCGTCCACCCGGACCCCTGGCCGGTCTACTCCCGGGTCGCCCACGACGTCGTGGGCGAGACCGTGCGCGTGCCCTCCCCCACCTTCATCGTCGAGGGCAACTACCTGCTGCTGGACGAGGAGCCCTGGCGCTGGCTGTCGCGCCTCTCGCCGCTCACGGTGTGGGTGGACGTGGACCCGCGGCTGCTCCACGAGCGCCTGGTGGGCCGCAAGGTGGCAGGCGGCATGGACCGCGGGGCAGCCGAGCGCTTCTTCGAGGCATCGGACTCCCTCAACGTGCGGCGATGCCTGGAGCGGCGGCTGCCCGCGGACGTCGAGCTGCGGCTCACCCCACCCGAGGAGCTCTAGAGCCCCAGGTCGAGGGGCCAGGCGGCCAGCGTCTCGTCGGCCGCCGAGGTGTCCTGCCGGATCTCCGAGCCGGTGAAGGCCACCACGTAGAGCCCGGCGGCCTTGGCGCTCGCGATGCCCACAGGGGAGTCGTCCACCGCGATGGCGCGGGAGGCATCGACCCCGAGGAACGACAGCGCCAGCAGGTAGGGGTCGGGCGCGGGCTTGCGGTGCTCCACCATATCGCCGGCCACCATGGCGTCGAAGCAGTCCATGGCACCGATGCGCGACAGGCCGTAGGCGAGGTCGCAGGCGGCCGTGGTGGAGACGACGGCGCATTTGACGCCGGCGGCCCTGAGCGAGCGAACGCACTCGAAGGCCCCGGGGAAGACCGTGAGGCCCATGGAGCGGTAGATCTGGGAGCTGGGGCGGCGGCGGGCCTCGAAGTCCTCGGCCGTGAGGTCGGGGCGCCCGTGGTTGGCGAGGATGGCCTCGACGGACGCCTTGCCGTCGGTGCCGCAGACGGTGTGGGCCTCCTCCAGCGGCACCTCGAGCCCGAAGGACCGGTAGGCCTCGAGGTCGAGCTCGATGCCGAGGGGCTCGGTGTCGGCCAGGGTGCCGTCGAAGTCGAAGCAGACGGCCTCGATGGTCTCAGGACGCATGGTTCCTCCCGTGGGTCTCGGGTTTCCTGGAATTCCCGGCGCATCTGGCACGGCGCTCGCGGTACCAGGGCCAGCCGTTGGAGATGAGCACGGCGGCGAAGATCAGGGCGAAGCCGAGGACCAAGCGCCCCGACAGGATCTCGTGGCCGGCCATGACGGAGAAGAGCACGCCCGCGGGCGACTCGAGGCAGGCGAGGAGCGAGCCCTCGGCCGGCGGCACGCGGGTGAAGGCGTAGTTCATGGCGGCGAGGCTCACGAACGAGCACACGACGCCGAAGTAGACGAGCTGCAGGAGCAGCGGCGGCGTGAAGGTGGCCGGCGACGGGGTGGGCTCGAAGGCCGCGAGCAGCGCCGACAGGCCGAACATGGCGACGAACTGCCAGGCCGTGAGGGCCCAGATGTCGAGCTCGCCACCGCGGCGCGCCACCTCCACGAACTGCAGGGCGAAGAGCAGGGCGCACACCACGGTGAGGACGTCGCCGAGGTTGACGAGGCCGCCGCCGTCGAGCCCCACGAAGCCGAGGCCCGCCAGGCACACGGCGGCCGCCGCGAGGTCCCAGCGGTGGGGCCGGCCCATGCCCATGGCCCAGGCGATGAAGGGGACCATGACGACGTAGCTGCCGGTGATGAAGGCGCTCTTGCCGGGCGTGGTCATGGTGAGGCCAACGGTCTGCACCGCGTAGCCGCCCCACTCCCAGAGGCCGAGGAGCAGGCCGACACCGACGGTGCGGCGGTCGAGGTGGGAGCGCACGCTCTTGAAAAAGACGACGAGCATGAGGACGGCGGCCATGCCGAACCGGATGGCGAGGAGCCAGAAGACCGGCAGGGACTCGGTGGCGTCCTTCATCATGAACGCCGAGGACCCCCACACGACGGCGCAGGCCACGAGCATGAGCTTGGCCGCCGTCGGCGACGAGACGGCGCGGCGGAAGCCCGCGGGTAGGGTCATGGTCCTCCTTGTGCGCAGGGAGCTGGGTCGACGTCCCAGTATAGCGGGGAGTCGCGGCGGGGCGCGGGGCGGACGGTCCCTCTGGGGGGCGTGGCAGGGCGTGACAGCGGTGCCTGGCCCATCTGCCACTTCTCCCGTTGCGGATTCGACGGGGAGGGGGGGTGCGGGTGTGGGTTGGGCGCCGGGTTGGCAGGCGCGCGAGGGTGCGGGCCGGACGCGTGCATAGCAGGGGCCCACAGTAAGGGCGCACAGTAAGGGCCCTTCGACGCAAACGGGCCTTACTGTGCGACGGAGCGTTCGCTAAGGGGCACTTGTGCGAAGAAATCCGTTCGCTAAGGGCATCTCGCGTCGAAAGGGCCTTAGCGAACGCACAGCAAGGGCGCTTTGCGTCATGGGCCTCTTACTGTGCGGCCTTGGTGTGCAGACGGGAGCGACTCAGCCGTTATGCCAGCCGCTGCGGCGACGGACGCAGAGGCGCAAGAGCCGCGAATGCACCGGGGCGCTGACACGAGAGCCCCGATGCGCGACGCCACTGGCACGGAGGCCTCTCAATGCGCGATTTGGCACGAGAGGCCCTCGATGCGCGATAAGCCTGGCACCAACAGCCGTCAGTGCGCGATTTGAGGCCCAAGAAGCCCGTTTTCCGCGCAATGGCGGCGTTTCATGCCAGCGGGAACCGTGCAGTGAAGGCCCTTCGCGCCAAATCGCCCATCTAGGCTCCGTCATGCCAGCACCCCACCAGGGGCGCAGCATCCTGTCGCATGAAAAAAGCCATCCGAAAGTGGCCACGCACAAAAAAGGCGTCCACCTGCCTCGGAGACCGTCCCAAGGGCGAACGCCTTACACGCGAGACTCTATCCGGAGCGATGAGAGTGGCGCTGTCCCATTGCGACAGAGGGGCCATGGATTCTTGAGATATAAACGAGACATGACGGCACTGCGCCCGGGTTAGGCACCGGGGTTGTATGTGCCGTCTTTTTTTGTGCGACAGCAGCAGCAGCAGACGAACGCGTACGCAGTTAAACGGCTGCTCATCCCCGCCGATGTGGAGAGGTGCTCCCTGAGCCGCCGCGGACCTCGCGGAGGCGGTCTGGGGAGGGGGGCCGGTCGAGGCGTCGTGGCTCCGCTGGGAGGACGTGGAGGCCGAGGCGTCCCGCATCGCCCACTACCAGGCGGGCAAGCTCGTGGACGGCGACGTCGGCGGTTTCGTGGCCCAGATGGCCCGCTCGGCGGCGTCGCAGGTCCTGTCGAGGGCCAACGCCTCCGTGCCGGCCGCGGCGTCGCGCAGGGGAGAGTCGGCCAAGTACGCCCGCGTCCTCCGGGGCCCTGAGCCCTGCGGCTGGTGCTTCATCCTCGCCGCCAAGGGGTTCGACTACAACAGCGCCGAGGCGGCGTCCCACAGCCACCGGGGCTGCCGGTGCGTCGTGGTGCCAGGGGACTCGGACTTGGCCATCGAGGGCTACGACCTCGACGGGATTAAGGGGCGCTACGGGCAGATAGCCGACATCTTGGGTGGTCATGCCACAAGCGACCTCATGGTGAGGGAGATCGAGACGAGGAGCCCGCTCTGGCTGTTCGACGGGACCGTCGAGGAGGTGTCGTTCGAGACAGAGACGCTGAGAACATCGGTGCTTCAGAAGACGCCATGGGAGGCGGAGACGGCCCGTAGGCTTGCGGCTCATGGGTTCGACCCCAGGATGCTTATCGATTATCGGGTGGTGCGCGATGCCGATGGCGTCAAGCATCGCATCGGACTGCCAGACCTTCCGAACGGCGTCGAGATGAAGACCCCCATGGAGTCCCGCAACCCCTATGGGTGCGTCAAGAACTACCTGGAGAACGCGAACGGGAAAGAGGGCCTGAAGAAGCTCGTTATCGACAACACCGCATCTCGGTTCACCGACGACGACCTCGCCGGGGGAATCGCAGGAGCGTTGGCCGAGATCGAGTTCGTGCTCCCCGAGGTCACGTTCCTCGGCAAGGACGGGAAACTCCACTGCATATGGAGCGAGCGGGATCAAAGGCCCCTGGTGTAGGGCGTTCACCCGCTCGTTCAAGGCAATGATACCACCATCGCGGAGTGGCGAAACGGTAGCCGCACCCGTCTCATAAGCGGGCGGATTGATCTCCATGCGGGTTCGAGCCCCGCCTCCGCGACTACACCCCGCTGGTCCAACGGAAGGGCGCCGGTCTCCAAAACCGGAGGTCGAGGTTCGACACCTCGGCGGGGTGCCACACCGCTCAGAAAGGGGAGGGCACATGGACGAGGGGCGCGGGCGCCGCGAGGGCGTCGCCGGGCTCAGGGGGTCCGTCGTGGACGCCGGGGCGTGGCTCATCCGCCACGCCGACGACCTCGTGCCGGGGGCGGGCGTCTGCGCCTACGACCCGGGGTGCCGGGAGGGCATGGACCTCCGCGTCCACGTGGGGCGCGGCCACTTCACCGTCGAGCAGACCGTCATGTACACGTCGTCCCCGGCCGTCGAGCGGATGCTGCGGGACACGACCTAGCCGAATCAGGCGCCCGCGGGCGCCTATTTCATACCCCCGCCCGGCGCCGGG
>CBCSOI010000083.1:0-6614 GCA_965141595.1 uncultured Atopobiaceae bacterium
GTCACCGCCACGGCGGCCACGAAGAAGATCGCGGCCAAGGGGAAGACGGCCTTGACGGACCATGCCGAACACACGGCGGCGCCCAGCACGGGTCCCGCCACGATGGCGCCGTAGGTTGCCACGGACATCAGGCCGTTGCAGCGCTTGAGGTCCCCCTCCCCCACCAGGTACGGCGGGTAGGTCGCGAACCCCGTGTTGGTGAAGCCGATGAACAGCGACCAGCACGCGAGGAACGCCACGAGCAGCCCCATGGAGTCGCCCACGAGGGCGTAGGCCGCGAAGATGCAGGCCGTGAGGCCGAGGGAGCCCATGAGGCAGCGGCGCGGGCCCACGCGGTCCACCACGGGGCCGGCCAGGGCGGTGCCGACGACGATGAAGAGGTTGCCCACGAGCATCATGCCCGAGATGGCGAAGGCGTCGGCGCCCATGGCGTAGGTGGCGGTGCCGAAGACACCGATGAAGTAGCTGACCTCCACCCCCATGCGGGCGAGGAGGCGGGAGACGAAGAGCTTCGCCTCGGCGGACGAGACGGCGGGGAACGGTCTATGGGCCATGGGGGACTCCAAGGAGGGAGGGGCTGCAGGGCTGGGCACGCAACAGGCGGCACGGACGGGTCCGGGGCACCTAATGCTCGATAAGCCTCCTGCCAGCCACTGCGCTTCAACTCCTCGGAAAACAAGGGACACGGTCCCGCCATCCTAGCACAGTGCCCGGCCATGTGGCGACGGCGCGTACGGAAGACGGGGCTTATATTCCCACTCCCAAAGGGGTATTTTGGTCAGGTACCGCACACCCCGAGGCAAGGACCAAGCATGCCTACCCCCCTTCTGAGCGTCAGGGACCTCTCGGCCTCCGCCGACGACAAGCCCATCCTCCACGGCGTTGACCTCGACGTGGACCCCGGCACGTGCCACGTGCTCATGGGCCCCAACGGCGCCGGAAAGTCCACCCTCGGCCACGTGATCATGGGCGACCCCGCCTACACCGTGACCGGCGGCTCCATCGGCTTCGACGGCGAGGACATCACCGGCCTCCCGGTGGACAAGCGCTCCCTCGCCGGCATCTTCCTCTCGTTCCAGGCGCCCGTGGAGATCCCCGGCGTGCCGCTGTACAGCTTCCTGCGCACCATCTGCCAGAAGCGCCCCGAGCTCAAGATGACCGCCCGTCAGTTCCGCCGCCGCGTCACCGAGCTCGCCGAGCAGCTCGACATGGACACCGCCTACCTCACCCGCGAGCTGGGCGTGGGCTTCTCCGGCGGTGAGAAGAAGAAGGTGGAGATGCTCCAGCTGCTCCTCCTCCAGCCGCGCCTGGCCATCCTCGACGAGACCGATTCCGGCCTCGACGTCGACGCCCTCGGCGTGGTCTCCCGCGGCATCCAGGCCTACCGCGAGCAGTGCGACGGCTCGCTCATCGTCATCACCCACAACACCCGCATCCTCGAGCGCCTCGACGTCGACGAGACCCACGTCATGGTGGACGGCTCCATCGTCGCCACCGGCGACGCGGCCCTCATCGAGCACATCGACGCCAACGGCTTCGAGGAGTACGAGGCCGCCCTCGCTAAGGAGGCCTAGCCCATGGCAGAGACCCGTGAGCGCGCCCGCACCGAGGTGGAGGACGTCGACCGCAGCCTCTACGACTTCGTGAAGAGCGAGGAGGGCTACGAGCGCTTCGCCGACGGCCTGTCGCCCCAGATCGTGGAGGACATCAGCCGCCGCAAGGACGAGCCCCAGTGGATGCTCGACCTGCGCCTCCGCTCCCTCCAGATCTACGAGCGCACCCCCATGCCCGGCAACTGGGGCCCCTCCATCGAGGGGCTCGACATGGCCGACATCTCCACCTACGTCACCGCCGGCTCCAAGCAGGCCGACTCCTGGGACGAGGTGCCCGAGGACATCAAGGACACCTTCGAGCGCCTGGGCATCCCCGAGGCCGAGCGCACGAGCCTGGCCGGCGTGGGCGCCCAGTACGACTCCGAGCTCGTCTACCACAACATGCGCGAGGAGGTCGCCGAGCAGGGCGTGGTCTACTCCGGCATCGAGGAGGCCCTCCACGGCCCCTACGAGGAGATGATCCGCGAGCACTTCATGAGGCTCGTCCCGCCGACGGACCACAAGTTCGCCGCGCTCCACGGCGCCGTCTGGAGCGGCGGCTCGTTCGTCTACGTGCCCGCCGGCGTGTCGCTGGACTTCCCGCTCCAGAGCTACTTCCGCCTCAACGCCGCGGGCGCCGGCCAGTTCGAGCACACGCTCATCATCGTGGAGCCCGGCGCCGACCTGCACTTCATCGAGGGCTGCTCGGCACCCAAGTACAACGTGGCCAACCTCCACGCCGGCTGCGTGGAGCTCTTCGTGGGCAAGGGCGCGCACCTGCGCTACTCCACGATCGAGAACTGGTCCAAGAACATGTACAACCTCAACACCAAGCGCTGCCGCGTGGAGGAGGGCGGCTCCATCGAGTGGGTCTCCGGCTCCTTCGGCAGCCACGTGAGCTACCTCTACCCCTCGAGCCTCCTCATGGGCAGGGGCGCCACCTGCGACTTCACCGGCATCACCTTCGCCGGCGCCGGCCAGGACCTCGACACCGGCTGCAAGGTGCACATGGCCGCGCCCGACTGCCGCGCCACGGTGTCCACGAAGTCCATCTCCAAGGACGGCGGCGTCTCCACGTTCCGCAGCTCCGTGGTGGTCACGCCCCGGGCAGAGAACGCCCGCTGCACGGTGTCGTGCCAGTCGCTCATGCTCGACGACAGGTCGGTCTCCGACACCATCCCGGCCATGGACGTGCGCTGCGCCACGGCCCAGGTGGGCCACGAGGCCACCATCGGCCGCATCTCCGACGACACGGTGCTCTACCTCATGAGCCGCGGCATCGGCGAGGAGGAGGCGCGCGGCATGGTGGTCAACGGCTTCGCCGAGCCCGTCTCGAAGGAGCTCCCGCTGGAGTACGCGGTCGAGATGAACAACCTCATCAAACTCGAGATGGAAGGGGCGATCGGCTGATGGCGGACGAGAAGACCGTGCAGGGCACCGTCACCCTGTCCCACGTGGACCCCGCGCCGGCCCAGACCTGGAACTGGCTCGCCGTCAACGAGACCTCCCTCGAGGTACCCGTGGCCGACTCCGTGGCGGCCCGCCTCGCCGGCGGCGCGGCCATGGGCGACCTCGTGGACACCGAGGTGCCCGATGACGCCTGCGGCATCGTCATGGGCGCCGGGACCCAGGCCACCGCGTGGGTGGACGCCGGCGCCACCGAGCGCACCGTTGTGCGCGTCCCGGACGGCACCGACGGCGGCACCGTGACCGTGCCGTGCCTCTCCCCCGACGGCACCCTGGCGCAGACCACGGTCGTCGTGGGGGCCGACGCCTCCGCGGAGGTGCGCGTGCTCGCGCTGGGAGACGAGACCGGTGCCGCCACGACCGGCAGCGCCCTGCGCCTCGTGCTCGAGCCGGGCGCCTGCTGCTCGGTGGCCCTGCTCGTGGCCCAGGGGGCCGGGCAGCGCCACATCGACAGCCTCGGCGCCGTCCTCGGCGACGACGCCGAGCTCACGATCGACCAGTACGTCCTGGGCAGCGAGAGCTCGGCCACCGGCGTGGCCGTGGACCTCGCGGGCGACGACGCCTCCGTGGAGGCCGCGCTCCACTACATCGGCCGGGCCGGCCAGACGGTGGACGCCTCCTTTGAGGTGAGCTGCCGCGGACGCAGGACCCGCGCCGACATCGCCTGCACCGGCGTGCTCACGGGCGACGCCCGGAAGGCGCTCCGCGCCACCATCGACCTCGTGCGCGGCTGCAAGGGCGCCGAGGGCTCCGAGAGCGAGACCGTCGTGCTCGCCGGCGACTCCGTGGTCAACAAGACCCTGCCGGTAATCCTCTGCTCCGAGGACGACGTGGTGGGCAACCACGGTGCCACCATCGGCTCGCTCTCCCCCGAGCAGCTCTTCTACCTGGGATGCCGCGGCATCACCGAGACAGACGCCGCCGACCTCATGGTCTCGGCCCTCGTGGACGACGCCGCCGCCTCCCTCGGCGGGGAGGCCGCCGAGGCCGTGTGCGCCTGGGCGTCGTGGAGCCTGGGGCCCGAGGCGGCCGAGAACGCGCGTACGGCGGCCGACCTCGCCGCCGGTGAGGAGGAGTGACCATGGACCAGCAAGACACCGCGACCACCGTCGTCGCCGGCGCCCCGGCGCCGGCCGGGGAGGCCTTCCCCTCGGCCTGCGACGCCGCCAGCGCCCCCGCGGCCGACATCGAGTCCGGCGCGCCCCTCACCGGGGCCCCCGCCCTCGACCCGGCCGTGGCCGCCGACATCTCCAAGAACCCCTACAAGGCCGACTTCCCGCTGTTCGCCTGCCACCCGGGCCTGTACTTCCTCGATTCCGCGGCCACGGCCCAGCGCCCCGCCGCCGTCATCGACGCCCAGACCGACTTCTACCGGCAGATGAACGCCAGCCCGCTCCGCGGCCTCTACGAGCTATCGGTGCAGGCCACCCAGCTCGTGGATGAGGCCCGCGTCAAGGTGGCGCGCCTCATCGGCGCCCCGGACCCCCGCGAGGTCGTGTTCACCCGCAACACGAGCGAGTCCCTCAACATCGCGGCCCACTGCCTGGGCAGGCTGCTGCTCCGCCCCGGCGACCAGGTGGTCATCTCCGTCATGGAGCACCACTCCAACCTCATCCCCTGGCAGCAGGTGTGCGCCGAGACCGGCGCCGAGCTCGTCTACCTCTACCCCGACGCCGAGGGGCACCTCTCCGACGAGGAGATCGAGGCCAAGATCGGCCCCAAGGCCCGCATCGTCTCCGTGGCCCACGTGTCCAACGTCCTGGGTGTGGAGCTCCCCGTCCGCAGGATCTGCGACCGGGCCCACGCCATGGGCGCCAAGACGGTCGTGGACGCCGCGCAGTCGGTGCCGCACATGAGGGTGGACGTCGAGGAGCTCGGCTGCGACATGCTCGCCTTCTCGGCCCACAAGGTCTTCGGGCCCATGGGCGTCGGCGTGCTCTGGGGGAAGATGGAGCTCCTCGAGGCCATGCCGCCGTTCCTCACCGGCGGCGAGATGATCGACTCCGTCACCGAGACCGAGGCCGTCTGGGCCCCCGTGCCTGAGAAGTTCGAGGCCGGCACGCAGGACGCCGCCGGCATCGGCGCCCTCGGCACCGCCGTGGACTACGTGGAGGCCGTGGGCTACCCGGCCATCCAGGCCCGCGAGGAGGCCCTGGTGGACTACCTCACCGGCCGCCTGGCGGAGCTCGACCATGTGACCGTCTACGGGCCCGAGGACCCGCACGAGCGCCACGGCGTCGTGGCCTTCAACGTCGAGGGGATCCACCCCCACGACGTCTCGAGCCTGCTCGACAGCAAGGACGTGTGCATCCGCGCCGGCCACCACTGCGCGCAGCCGCTGCTGCTCCGCCTGGGGGTGGAGAACACCAACCGCGCCTCCGTGGCGTTCTACAACGACAAATCAGACATCGACGCCCTCATCGACGGGCTCGAGTTCGTATGGGGGGTCTTCAATGGGAGCCGCTGACCTGTACACGCCGGCGCTGCTGGAGCACGTCTCGCATCCCGACTACAACTACGCGCTGGAGGACGCCACGTGCACCCATGAGGGCATCAACCCCAGCTGCGGCGACGACCTCGTGCTCCACGTGCGTATCGGCGACGACGGCACCGTCGAGGAGGCCAGCTGGACCGGCACCGGCTGCGCGGTGAGCCAAGGCTCGGCCGACATGATGAGCGACCTCATGCAGGGGCGCACCCCCGAGGAGGCCCGGCGCCTGTGCTCCCTCTTCGGCCGCATGGTACGCGGCGAGAAGCTCGGCGAGGACGAGCTCGACGAGCTCGACGAGGCGACCTGCCTCGAGTCCATCTCCCACATGCCGGCGCGCGTGAAGTGCGCCGAGCTGGCCTGGCGCACCCTCGACGAGATGCTGTCCGGGTCCGCCGAGGGTCCCACGACCACCGAGGAAGCCTGACATGGCCGTCATCTCCACCAAGGGGCGCTACGCCCTGCGGGTCATGGTCGACCTCGGGTGCCACGACGGCTGGGTGTCCCTGGGCGACATCGCCGAGCGCCAGCAGATCTCGCGCAAGTACCTCGAGCAGGTCATGGCGCTGCTGACCAAGGCGGGCTTCGTGGACAGCCAGCGCGGCAAGGGCGGCGGCTACCGCCTCTCCCGCGACCCCTCCTCCTATACCGTGGGCTCCGTGCTCCGCGTGGCCGAGAACGGCCCGCTGGCCCCCGTGGCATGCCTGGACTGCAGCCACGGTGTGCTGTGCGAGCGCGCGAGCTTCTGCCCCACCCTGCCACTCTGGCAGGAGCTCGGGCAGGTGATGTCCGCGTTCCTGGACTCCAAGACGCTCGCCGACCTTCTCGGCGGTGACCGCGACTCCGCGCTCGAGGCGCTGGAGGGCGGCTGCGAGGACCGCTGAGAGCGGCGCCGGGTACCCGGAGCGCCTGCGTCAGGGAACCGATATGGCCCGAGGGGGCGTCGCACGGGGTGCGGCGCCCCCTTTCCCTTGGCAGGCAGGCCGTGCGGCGGCGGGGGGGGGCGCGCGCCCCGGCCGGGCCCCCCCGCGCGGGGCCGACGCGCGCCCCCAACACCGCGCCCGGGG
>CBCSOI010000084.1:0-6613 GCA_965141595.1 uncultured Atopobiaceae bacterium
GCCGGACACGTTGGTGCCGCCCTGCTCGATGTAGGTGTCGTAGCCGTCGGGGAAGCGCTCCACGAACTCGTCGGCCTGGGCGAGGCGGCAGGCCTCGATGATCTGGTCCATGGTGGCGTCCGGGTTACCCCAGCGCAGGTTGTCGGCGATGGTGCCGCTGAACAGCACGTTCTTCTGGAGCACCATGGAGACGGCGTGGCGCAGCGTGTCGATGTCGTAGGAGCGCACGTCCACGCCGCCCACCTTGAGGCTGCCGGAGGTGACGTCGTAGAGGCGGGGGATCAGCTGCACGAGGGTCGACTTGGCCGAGCCGGTGCCGCCGATGATGCCGATGGTCTCGCCGCTCTCGATGTGCAGGTCGATGTCGTGCAGGGCCACGCGCTCGCTGCCCTCGGAGTAGGAGAACGAGACGCCGTCGAAGTCGATGGAGCCGGACGCTACCTCGCGCACCGGGTCGGCCGGGTCGGAGATGGTGGTCTTGGCCTGGAGCACCTCGTCGATGCGGCGGGCGCTCTCGAGGGACATGGCGATCATGGCGAAGATCATCGAGACCATCATGAGGCTCATGAGGATCATGAAGCCGTAGGTGAACAGCGACGAGAACTGGCCGATGTTCATCACGGTGCCGCGGGTGCCCACGATGGTCTCCGAGGCGAAGTAGATCACGCACACGAAGATGACGGCCACCGACAGGTTCATCATCGGGCCGTTGAGGGCGAGGAGCTTCTCGGCGCGGGTGAAGTCGTTCTGGACGTCGCGGGCGGCCACGTCGAACTTCTCCATCTCGAAGTCCTCGCGCACGAAGCTCTTGACCACGCGGATGCCCGAGACGTTCTCCTCCACCGACTCGTTGAGGGCGTCGTACTTGCGGAAGACGCGGCGGAAGATGGGGAGCACCTTGCGGATGACGAGGAACAGGCCGAAGGCCAGCGGGACGGTCACGTAGACGTAGACCCAGGCCATGTCGCCGGCCATGGTGAACGCCATGACCAGGGCGAAGACGATCATCATGGGGGCGCGGATGGCGGTGCGGATGATCATCATGAACGACATCTGCACGTTGGTGACGTCCGTGGTCATGCGGGTCACGAGCGACGGCGTGGAGAAGCGGTCGATGGTGGCGAACGAGAAGGTCTGGATGTTGTAGAAGATGTCCTGGCGCAGGTTCTTGGCGAAGCCGGCCGCGGCCTTGGAGCAGGTGATGCCGGCTGCCGTGCCGAAGGCCAGCGAGACCACGGCCATGGCGAGCAGCACAAGGCCCGCCTGTAGGATCTCGGCCACCTGGGCGCCGCGGTTGATGGTGTCGATGAGGTCGGCCGTCACGAAGGGGATCAGCACCTCGACGACCACCTCGCCCGTCACGAGGATGGGTGTGGCTATGGCCGCCCGCTTGTACTCGCGCAGGCTCTGGGCCAGTCTTTTAATCATCCAACTCCTTCCATTCCGCTTGCTTCCAGTGGTCGCGGACGCGGTCCAGCAGCTCGAGGAGCCGCCCCTGCTCGTCGGTGGTCAGGCAGGAGAGGCTCCACTCCCTGAATCGGTCCCTCCGGGCCATCTCGGCCTCTGCCTCCGCGGCGCCCGTCTCGGTGAGCTTGACGATGAGCTTCCGGCTGTCTTCCTGGTCGCGGGTGCGGACCACGTAGCCGAGGGCCTCCATCTTGGCGAGGACCTCCGAGAGCGAGCTCGGCTTGATGGAGAACAGCTCGCCGAGCTCCCGTTGGGTGCGCACCCCGCCGCCCTCGTAGAGGGCGCAGAGGATCTGCGGCTTTCCCGAGACCCCGCGACCGTGGAAGTACAGGTAGTGGCCGAGGGCCTTGATGTCGAGCAGGACCGAGTCGATGCGCTCGGCGTCGACGGTGTCCATGGGCACCCCGCACCTCCCTTCCGTCCGTTCATTTGCGGCCTATGGATACTAGTCCCCCCAGGGCCCTATTGCAAGGTACCGAATGGTTCGGCACCAAAGTTCTTCCATAGGAGGGTATGGGGCCTGAAAAGAAAGGGCGCGCAGGCACCCGGCCGCCGTGTGGCGGCGGCATGACAATGGGGACGGTGATATGTGTCGAGCGGTCTATTTAGGTGCTGATATAAGGGGAGAATCCCGCTGTTTGTCGGGGAGAACTCGACCACGATTATGTGGGGGCGGGTGTCGTCGTGTGACAGCTGACGAGCCTGACCAAAGTGACAGGCCTCCTATGCCGTGGCGCCGGGCCTCTTCGCAACGGCCCGTTTCTTGCCGGGTGCCCGCCCGGCCCCCATCATGGGGCCATCGACCAACGACTCGGGGGAGGAACCCATGGCCATGAAGGACGTCATCGTCGCCATCCGCAAGGAGGCCGGCATCACCCAGGAGGAGATGGCCCGGAGGCTCTACGTGACACGTCAGGCGGTCTCGCGCTGGGAGACGGGGGAGACCGCGCCCGGCATCGACATGGTCAAGCTCATCTGCACGGTGTTCTCGGTGCCGCTGGAGCGCTTCTTCGAGATGCCCAAGGAGTACTACTGCCAGTGCTGCTCCATGCCCATCCCGGACCCCGCGACCCACGGCACCGAGGTCGACGGCAGCCCCAGCGAGCACTACTGCAGGTACTGCTACTCCGACGGCGAGTTCACCTCGGGCGACGTGACCATGGACGAGTTCATCGAGAGCACCGCCGACCTCGAGGCCAAGGCGCTCGGCATCTCCCGCGAGGAGGCGGTGTCGCTCATGGCCACGCTGCTGCCGCATCTGGACCGCTGGCGGGAGCGGGTGAAGGCTTGAGGGGGTCCGACGGCACTGTGCCGGTTGAATGCCGGTGGGGCAGCCGGGCCGGCTGACGGCCGCGCGTCGTGTCATCGGAGGTAATTCGAACGGCCGCCTGCATCTGGCGATGCGGGCGGCCGTTCTCAGATACTTCCTAACGGTGCACGACGCGTGGTCCCCGTCAAAGGACCGGGGTCGACGTCTACTTCTTCTTGATCTGCGACTCGTGCCTCTCGAAGAAGTCGGTCCTCGGCGGGAGCTCCACGAGGGCATGGTCGGCCACGGTCCCGCCCATGGCCCCCACGAGCTCGGTGACGCCCTCGAAGGCGTGGTCCCACGAGAACAGCAGGTCGGCGGGGATGGCCAGGTGCTCGCGGACCTTCTCGCAGCCGGTGGGGGCGGCCGGGTGCATGAGCAGCGTCAGGGTACGCAGGCTCCGGAAGGCGTCGGCGAGGGCGGCCACGTAGGCCTGCTCGTCGTCCTTGGCCGCCTTGGACGCGGCATCCCAGCGGCGGTTGGCCTCGCGGCCGAAGGCGTCGGCCACGGAGAGGGCGCGGGTGAAGTCGAGCCCGTGCATGGCCTCCTCGAACGCCAGCGTGGCCTCGTCGCAGGCGGCCACGCACTCCTCGGCGGGCGCCACCTCGGGCAGGTGACCGTCCAGGTGCCGCTGGGCGCCGTAGAAGCAGGAGCGCGCCAGGCGGTTGAAGATGTTGGTGAGGAACGCGCTCTCCTTAAGGGCCGGGTCCACCACGCGGGGGTCGTCCTTGACCAGGACCTCCTCGCCGCTCTTCTTGTCCCTGTGGGAGACGCTCGTGTCGAACGGCTTGGGGGCGAACGACACGGCCTTGGCGCCCAGGCCCAGCGACAGCCAGTGGCAGCGCAGCTGCTCGGGCGTGTAGAAGTCGAGCAGCTCGGCGGCCATGGGCGGCTTGACGGCACCGGAGCTGGAGGCCTTCTTGTTCATGAACAGGATGTGGTAGTTGGCCACCGGGGTGTCCTGGAACAGGCCCCACCCGAGCGCCTTCCAGATGGCCGGCTGGGCCACACAGTAGAAGTAGATGTTGTCCTGGCCGATGAACTGGAAGACCTGGGCGTCGTCGGCGCACCACCAGTCGCGCCAGTCGGCCCCGGCGTGGGTGTCGGGCACGGCCCCGGGCAGCGTGGCGTTGGCGGCGTGCTCCTCGGGCGTCTCGCCGAGCACGGTCTCGGTGAACGAGATGGGCGCCCAGAGCGACTCGGGCCAGCACCACACCGTGAGGCCGTCCACGCCGTCCATGGCCGGCGCCGGCACACCCCAGTCGATGTTGCCGGTGATGCGGAACGGCAGCAGGCACTTGCCGGTGCGGAAGCGCAGGCCGGCGCCGTCGAGCACCTCGCGGGCGCGGTCGCGGGCCTCCCAGTCGGCGAACTCCACCGAGAAGGACTGCTGCTTCCCCTGGGGCTCGTGCACCGTGTGGGGCGGGAGCTCAGCGGCCACGGCGTCGAAGGCCTCGCGCAGCTCGCACTTGAGGTAGATCGCCGGCGGCACGAGCGACTCGCGCACGGTCTTGACCACGACGTCGCGCACCTGGTCGTCGGTCTCCCAGTCGTCGTCGAGGCCCTCCAGGTAGCCCTGGAACTCCGGCAGGTCGAAGTACCAGTTGGCCACGGGCCTGAGCTCGGGCACGGTGCCGGTCACCTGGCTCACGGGACGCACGAGGTCGGCCGGCTCGAACTGGTGGCCGAGGTCGCACTCGTCGGCGTAGGCCTTCTCGGACTTGCAGCCCGGCACGGGGCAGAAGCCCTGGACCTGGCGGCCGTTGAGGAACTGCCCGGCCTCGACGTCGTAGAACTGCAGCGTCTCGCGGAGCTCGAGGGTGCCGGCCTCGTGGAGGCGGCGGATGACGGCGTCGCTCATGGCGGCGTGGACGTCTTTGGCCGGGGCCAGGCCCGAACCGCCGTAGAAGTCGAGGGCCACCTCGTAGCTGGCGAGCGCCGCCTTCTGAGCCTCGTGGTTGGCGGCCACGTAGTCGGCGATGGTCCCCTCGTAGCCGTCCTCCGCCTTCTTGCGGAAGCCCTCCATGATGGGGGAGCCGTAGCAGTCGGTGCCCGAGACGAACAGCACGTTCTCGGCGCCGATGCGGTCGCGCAGGAAGCGGGCGAAGAAGTCGGCGGGGACGAAGACGCCGCCGATGTGGCCGAAGTGCAGGCCCTTGTTGCCGTAGGGCATGCCGGCCGTCACCACGGCGCGGGCAGGGAATGAGGGGCGGTTGGCAGTGGGCATGGCATACCTCGCGGTGGTCGCGTATCGTGTGGTCAACCCGTCCATTATGGCCCATCGGGAGGTGGCGTGCGCGACCTGGGGATGACAACGGTCGAGTCCGTCGTCGTCATGGCCGAAGACGCCTGGCTGGCCTCCGTGGCCCGCGGATCCCTCGTCGTGGCCGCCGCAGGGCTGGTCCTCGATGTGGCCCTCGCTGTCGCCGGGCGCGTGGAGGCGCCGGGCATCCCGTGGCTCGCCGCGGTGGTGCTGGTCTCGGCGGTCGCGCTGCCGGTGCACGAGCTCGTCCACGGGGCGGCGTTCAAGCTGTTGGGCGGCCGCGACCTCCGGCTGCGGTTCGGCTACATGCCGCCGGGCATGCTCTACACCTGCGCCGACGGCGCCGTGCTGCCGCGCCGGTCGTTCGTGGCCGTGCTGCTCGCCCCGGCCGCGCTCCTCTCGGCCGCGTTCCTGGCGGGCGGCGCGCTGCTCGACGTCCCGTTGGCCGGCGTCACCTGCCTCTGGCTGCACCTCTCGGGCTGCACGGGCGACCTCGTCATGGCGCGGCGCATCGTGGCGGCGGGGGCGCCCTACGTCCGCGACACCGCCCAGGGCTACGACCTCGTGGCGCCCTCCCCCGCGTTGCCCGCCGGGCCGCCCGCCCATGGGCCCGCGCCCGCGGGGGAGGGGGAGAGATGAGCGCGCCGGTGCCGGTGGCCGTCCATGCCTGCTGTGGCCCGTGCTCCCTGGAGCCCGTGCGGCTGCTCCGCGAGGAGGGCATGGAGCCCACCATCTTCTGGACCAACCCCAACATCCAGCCCGTGGCCGAGCACGACCGGCGCCTGGCGACCCTGCGGGAGTGGGCCGAGGGGGAGGGGATCGAGGTCGTGACCTGCGGTGACGACCGTGCCCTCTGGGAGAGGGCCGTGGCTCCCAAGGGCTTCGACCGAGCCGCCCGCTGCCGCGCCTGCTACGCCCTGCGCCTGGCCGAGACCTGCCGGGTCGCCCGGGAGCGGGGCTTCTCGCTGGTGACCACCACCCTGGCCGTGTCGCCCCACCAGCTCCACGACACCTGCGACGAGGTGCTCGTGGCCTGCGCCCGTGCCCATGGCCTCGAGCCCGTGGTGCGCGACTTCCGGCCGGCCTACCCCGAGGCCACGCGGCGGTCGCGCGAGCTGGGCATGTACCGGCAGAACTACTGCGGCTGCCGCTTCTCGGCCGTGGAGGCCGCGCTCGGGCGCGCCGAGGCCCGCGAGGAGCGCAGGCGCCGCCGCGAGGGGGCCCGGGCCGGGGCGTGACGGCGCCCCCGGGGCTCCCGGCGGGCATCGGTGGTATAACCCTCATGTTTTGCCGCGCGTCCCAGGGAGCCAAGCCATGAAGACCGACGATTTCGACTACGACCTGCCCGAGGCCCTCATCGCCCAGGCCCCCGCGGAGCCCCGCGACAGCTGCCGCCTCCTCGTGCTGGACCGCGAGGACGGCTCGGTGGAGCACCGTACCTTCACCGACATCGTCGACTACCTCGAGCCGGGCGACCTGCTCGTGGCCAACAAGACCCGTGTGCTGCCGGCCCGCCTCGAGGGGCGCAAGCCCACCGGCGCCGTTTCCGAGACGCTGCTGCTCCGCCGCCGCGA
>CBCSOI010000085.1:0-6571 GCA_965141595.1 uncultured Atopobiaceae bacterium
GGCTGCGCCTACTCGGCGTCCCCGTCGTCGTGCTTGATGAGCGGGGTGACCACGGTGCCGTCGTCCTGGGCGATCTCCTCGGCCGCGGCCGTGGCGGAGTCGGCGTAGTCGTACTCGGGGGAGTCGGCCGTGGCCCTGGCGGCGACGCCGTAGGTGTCGGCGGGGGTGGGAGGGGTCACGCCGTTGTCGGAGGAGGTGGCGGGGCGGACGGTGGGGTCGTCCTTGTACTCCATGTGGTCGACGGCGCCGGCGTCCGGGTCGAGCCTGCCGCCCTTGTCGGCGACGGCCTCGGCTGCCGCCCAGACGTCCTCGTTGGTGGGTGCGGTGACGTTCTCGTTTGCCTTGTAGTCCATGGGTAGGGCCTCCTTGGGTTGCTCACTGCTGGAGACTTGATACCCAGTCTCGGGAGGCAGGGCGCCGCCCGGCACGGGATTCACAGGAGGAACGGGAGCCACGGGCCCACCGGCCACGGGTACCGGGTCGGAGGGGTCTCCCCAGGCCGGGACGTCGAACTGACGCATCCAGATGCCCACGGCGGTGACGGCGAGCATGTTGAACACCAGGTCGACGACGATGAGCAGGTAGACGGCCACCACGATCAGGGGCAGCCACGCCGAGAGGAGCGGGCCGACGGTCTGGAGGAGCCAGTACAGGGCGTAGACGTCGCCGTCGCCCCAGGTGGCAAGGGCCGCGGCCTGGGCGAGCGCGGGCAACGCGGCGGCGAAGAGGCAGAGCCCTACGACCACCCCGACGAGCGCCTCCACGACGGCGCCGAGGAGCTCGATGCCCAGGACGCGGACGAGGCCCGAGAAGTCGTGGCTCACCATGGTCCACACCTTGGAGAAGCCGTAACCCGGCCCGATCCTGCCGTAGATGACGGCGCGCAGCGCCGCCACCATGATGAACACGCCGCAGACCCACTCGCCCAGGGAGAGGACGAGGTCCATGAAGGAACCCACGCCCGCGCCGATGGACGAGAACGCGGCCTTGAGCACGTACACTATGGCGGCCAGCAACACACCCCAGCCGAGGTAGACGACGAAGGCGGTCCAGCCGGCCTTGAAGCAGCCCCCCACGTCCACCCGGGTCTGCTTGGGGGCGGCGTCCACGCCCCAGGCCGTGAGACGGGCCCAGGCGAAGATGTAGCCCAGCACGGCGATGGGGCCGGCGATGGGCACGAGCGCGCAGAGGGCGAGGACGAGGACCGGCTTCCACCAGCCCTTGTCCTGGGTGAGCATCGCCCAGGATCGGGACAGGTAGCGCCCGTTTCCGAACTCGGTGTCAGCCATGGGAAGCCTTCCGTCGGGGGTGTCGGGGTTGCAATGAGGGTACCCCAAACCGGGAGCCGCCCCGGGCCGGCCGTCAGGGGCGGGTATCCCCGTCGCCGCCGCGGTCCCCGCACCCCTCGCCGCCCGGGGCACCGCCGTCCCGCGTCCCGGCGCCGCCCTCCTCGCTCCGCAGGCGCCCCATGGTCTCAGGGGTGCCGAAGATGGCCTCGGCCGAGCCGGTGGCCTGGCCTTCGTCGGCAAGGCGCTCCTCGGCGGCGAGCTCCTCCTTGATCTCGGCCTTGAGCTCGTCCTTCAGCTGGGCGCGCTCCTGCTCCTCGACCCGCTGGTGCCGGGCCTGCTCGGCCACGGTGAGCGGCCGTGTGGGCTCCTGGGGCACCCGCACGCCGTGACCGTAGCGGCTGGCGCGGTAGGGGATGTGGTAGCTCACGTCGCCGGGCTGCCGCGCCTTGAGGCGCCGGGTGTAGTCGATGACCCGCGGTGTGAGGTCCACCTGGGACGGTGTCTGGATGTTGTAGCGCAGGCTCGCCCAGCGCAGGAGGCAGCACACGGCCACGCAGACCACCACGGCCACGCCTTTTACGAGCCCCATGTAGACCAGGCCGTAGTACGCGGCGCCCGAGAGCAGGGCGCAGCAGGCGTAGAGGTTGCCCGGGCGGAAGATCTGCGGGACGTCGCCCAGGAAGATGTCGCGGAGCATGCCGCCGCCCACGCCGGTGAGCACGCCCATGAGCAGGCAGGCCACGAAAGTGAGGCCGGCCACCACGGCCTTGTCGGTGCCCGTGGCGGTGTAGATGCCCACCGAGAGGATGTCCACGACGGCGGTGATGCGATCGATGCGACGGAAGAGGCCGGAGAAGAAGAAGGCCACCATGCCGGCCACGGCGGCCACGGGGATGGCCCAGGGGGAGTCGAGCATGAAGACGGTGCCGCGCTGCATGATCATGTCGCGGATGAGGCCGCCGCCGAGGCCGCAGAGCATGCCGAGGCCCGCGGCGCCGAAGAGGTCGAGCTTGCGCTCGGTGGCCGTGAGGCCGCCGAAGGCCGCGCCCACCACCACGGCGGCCATGTCGATCCACTCGGGCATGGCGAGCACCGAGAACTGGGGGCTCAACGACGTGAAGAACGACTCCATGGACGGCTCCCCCGGCTCGAGGTGTGGACTCGCGATTCTGCTGTGGCACATGCGCGCGTTGTGTTATTCTAGCCGTTGCAATCGCATCTGGAGAGTTGTCCGAGCGGCTGAAGGAGCACGATTGGAAATCGTGTAGGCGGTAACCCCGTCTCCCGGGTTCAAATCCCGGACTCTCCGCCAGATTCCTAACGCGGCGTCCCCCGGGGCGCCGCGCACCCTATATACGGAGGGGTGGCAGAGTGGTTGATTGCGGCGGTCTCGAAAACCGTTTACGTGCTCCGCACGTACGAGGGTTCGAATCCCTCCTCCTCCGCCATTGAGAGCCTGAAGGCCCGGGACGCCCCGGGCCTTCTCCTTTTTCCGGCCGGCCCGTCACTTTGGTCGGGCTCGTCGGCTGTCACGGCTTCGATGAGGGGCGACCCATGCCGGAGAGCCCTGCGGCATGGGGCAGGCATCCCCCCGGGGCCTCTTGCGGAGGGAGGCCCATGCCGCAGGCCGCTTTGGCATGGGCCGGACACCCCTCGAGGGGCCCTTTGGGAGGAAAACCCATGCCGCAGGGCCCTGCGGCATGGGTTCAAGAGCCTATCGGGGCAGGATTCCATACCGCAGCGGTCTTCGGCATGGGTCGGGCCCACCTGCGGGCCGGAACCCCGACCGGTCCCAGGGGCGTGGGTACCGCACGGGCGTCGGGCCCACCTGCGGGCCGGAACCCCTGGGCCGACCCCGGCCACGCCGTCCCGTCACCCGCGGTGGGCGAGAGCGTCGCGCACCCAGAGGACGGCGACCACGGCCCAGGGGAGCCACATCTCGCCCAGCGTCACCAGGAGGCCGCCGGGCGGGAACGCGTAGTGCATCCCCTGGTACGGGATGACCCACTCCCACCGGAGCCAGAAGCACACGACCCAGAGGAGCATCAGGTACGTGGCGGGGTTCTTGATGACGGACCCCCTGAACCAGCACATCTCTCCCCCTCCGCCGGGCCCCGGGTGCAAAGTAATGGTATCGGCCGGGGCGCCCCACCCACCCGCACCGGTCCCCTCGGTCCCACGGACGGCCGCCCCGTCCCTCTGAACGGTATCTGTCGCACTTTTCGAGAAATGATTCACCGCCATGGCCCACCGCACACCCGAAGGATCGCCCGCCCCCATGGGACGCTTCACCGCCGCTGTGCGGTCGTGGTTCCTCTCGGAGTTCGAGGCCCCCACACCCGTCCAGACCGAGGCCTGGGACGCCATCCAGGACGGCGAGAACGTGCTGGCCATCGCCCCCACGGGCTCTGGCAAGACGCTGGCGGCGTTCCTTGCGGCCATAGACCGCCTCGTGGCCAGCCCGCCCTCGCCCGCGGAGCCCGGCGTGCGGATCCTGTACGTCTCACCCATGAAGGCGCTGGCGGCGGACGTGGAGCGGAACCTGCGCCGCCCCCTCTCCGCCATCGCGGACGAGGCCGCCGCCCTGGGCCTCGACATCGCCGCCCCCACCTGCGCCATGCGCACGGGCGACACCACCCCGGCCGAGCGCCGACGCATCGCGAGCAGGCCGCCCCAGATCCTCATCACCACCCCGGAATCGCTCTACCTCATGCTCACCTCCAAGGCGGCCCGGGTGCTGGGACGCGTGGAGACCGTGATCGTGGACGAGGTCCACTCCCTCGCCGGCTCCAAGCGCGGCGCCCACCTGACCCTCTCGCTGGAGCGGCTCGACTGCCTGCTGGAGCGCCCCGCCCAGCGCGTGGGCCTCTCGGCCACGGTGCGGCCGCCCGAGCGCGTGGCACGTTTCCTGGGCGGCAGCCGCCCCGTGCGGGTGGTGGGGGCCGGCGCCGCACCCGACATGGACCTCTCCGTACGTGTGCCCGTGCCCGACATGGCGCGGGTCGCCGCACTCTCCACCCGGGCGGCCGAGCGGGGTGCCGCCGTGCCGGCCAAGGACGCCTGGAAGACCGACCGCACCATGACGGCGGCCATGAGGGCCGATGCGGAGGGGCGGCGGGGCGCCCAAGGTCCCGAGGAGGACGGGTCCTCGGCCGCCCACGCCCGGGGCCTTCCCCGCGAGAGCCGCGCCGGGTCGCGCTCGGTCTGGCCGCACCTGGAGGCCAAGGTCCTCGACCTCGTGGAGGCGCACTCCTCCACCATCGTCTTCGTCAACAGCCGTGGCCTCTGCGAGCGTCTGTGCGCCCGGCTGAACGAGCTCCACGCCCAGCGCCACGGCCCGGCCCCCGCCGCGCCCACGGTACCGGAACCGGCGTTCCACTCGGCCATGGGCTCGGCCGAGACCCACACGCAGCCGCTGCCCGAGGACCTCGTCCCCGTGGCCGAGGCCCATCACGGCTCGGTGTCCAAGGAGCGCCGCGCCGAGGTGGAGGCCCGGCTCAAGTCGGGCGAGCTCCGCTGCGTGGTGGCCACGTCCAGCCTCGAGCTGGGCATCGACATGGGCTCCGTGGACCTCGTGGTGCAGGTGGCACCGCCCCTCTCGGTGGCCGGCGGCCTGCAGCGCGTGGGTCGCGCCAACCACTCCGTGGGCGGCCGGTCCCGGGCCGTCATGTTCCCGCGCACCCGCCTGGAGCTCGTGGACTGCGCCGTGGCGGCCGAGGCCATGGAGGCCGGCGCCATCGAGGAGACACGCCTGGTGGAGAACCCGCTCGATGTCCTGGCCCAGCAGACCGTGGCCGCCGTGGCCGAGCGCCCCTGGAAGGCCGGCGAGTGGTTCTCCCGCGTGACCATGGCCGAGAACTACCGCGACCTACCCCGGGCGGCGTTCGACGCGGTGCTCGCCATGCTGGCCGGGGACTTCGGCGCCGAGGGGCTCGGGGCCTTCTCGCCGCGCCTGGCCTGGGACCGCGAGACCGACGAGCTCACGGCGCTGCCCAACAGCCGCAACCTGGCCGTGTCGGGCGCCGGCACCATCCCCGACCGCGGCCTCTACCCGGTGTTCGTGGAGGGCGAGCGCACGGGCAGGGAGCGCCGGCGCGTGGGCGAGCTCGACGAGGAGATGGTCCACGAAAGCCGCGTGGGCGACGTCATCACCCTGGGCACGAGCACCTGGCGCATCAAGCGCATCCACGACGACCGCGTGCTCGTGGAACGCACCGGCGCCCGGGCGTCGCGCCTGCCCTTCTGGCACGGCGAGGGTGCGGGCCGACCCTTCGAGGACGGCATGGCCAAGGGGGAGTTCCTCGACGCCGCGGCGGCCGGCACCCACCGGGGGCGTCCCGACAGGGAGCTCGCCCGCCGCCTGGCCGCGGCGGGCCTCACGGACGAGGCCGCCGACAACCTCTGTGCGCTCCTGTCGCAGCAGCGCGCCTCGACCGGGGCCGTGCCGGGGGCGTCGCGTCTGGTCCTGGAGTATGTGGACGACGACGAGGGCGACCTCCGCCTCATCCTCCACTCCCCCTTCGGCCGCTCCGTGCACGCCCCCTGGGCCCTGGCCGTGGCCGACCGCGTGAGGCGCCGCTACGGGTTCGACCCCGAGGCCATGGCCGCCGACGACGGCATCGTCCTGCGCATGCAGCCCGCAGACGAGCTGCCGGGGCCGGAGCTCTTCATGTTCGACGGCGACACCCTCGCCCAGACCGTGCGCTCCTGCGTGGCCGACACCGCGCTCTTCTCGGCACGGTTCCGCGAGTGCGCCGCCCGCGCCCTCCTCATGCGGCCCGCGGGCTTCGGCAAGCGGGCGCCCCTCTGGCTCCAGCGCGTGCAGGGGGGCCAGCTCCTCGAGGCGGCCCGGCGCACCGACGGGTTCCCCATCCTGCTGGAGGCCATGCGCGAGTGCCTGTGCGACGTCTACGACCTGCCCGCCCTGGAGGAGGTGCAGCGGCGCCTGCGCAGCCGGCGCACGTCCGTGACCGTGGCCCACACGGCGGCGCCGTCGCCCTTCGCGGCCACCCTGCTCTTCGGCTACGTCATGGAGCACCTCTACGACGACGACCGCCCCCATGCCGAGAAGGCCGCCGACCTGCTCTCCGTGGACCCGTCGCTCCTGGCCGAGCTCGTGGGCGGCGACGACCTGGCCTCCCTCGTGCCTCCCGAAGTGGCCGCCGAGGTGGAGGCCGAGCTCCAGTGGCTCGCGCCGGGCACCAAGGCGGCCTCGGAGGCCGACGTCGAGCGCATGCTGCGCACCCTGGGCCCGCTGTCGGACGGCGGGGTGGCCGAGCGCT
>CBCSOI010000086.1:0-6507 GCA_965141595.1 uncultured Atopobiaceae bacterium
CGCGGGGACCGGCGCGCACGGCCGGTCCCCGCGCGCTCGTCGCATCCGGGCGCCCTATACACGGCGACGGCGTCCGGGCGTTCGTTGCACGGTCTCGGCGGGCTCCGGGCGCCCGGGTGGGCCACAGCGGTATGCAATGAGCCGGCGGATGCGACGAAGGGTCGGACGCACGGGTTCTCCACCATGCTTAGATGAGTTTAAATACATTGATATTTTACCGCGAGGAACCCTTGCGCAGATCGCCGTCCCCACATTAACATTTGCATATCTTTAATCTAAAAATGCGCAAATGGTTGCGCCTGTTCTCCTTTGCCATTGTAGCACAGGGCTGATTACCTGTGTGCATTCAGCATAGGAGGGAATGGAGGATATGCAATATGAGAAGAACGTTTATCGTAATTGTCGTCTTTGCGGCACTGGCTGCCGCCATGGCGCTCCTCGGCACGGGAACCGTGGCGACGGCGCGCGAGGCATCGTCCCCACAACCGGTGGACGTGACCGTCGAACGCCTCTCCATCCAGAACCTGAACCACGAGGACACGGACCGGGTGTACTACAGCGACCGCTTCTACCTCGCCATGACCTGGGATGCCACGGCGAGCGGGGACGGGCTCCACGCCGGCGACCACTTCGACATGACCCTCCCCGACCAGATGATGTTCCCCTCCGACAGCGGCGCGAGGGACTTCGACCTGTACGGGGAGGACGGCAGGACCGTCGTGGCACGGGCCCACGTGGAGCCCGGGGCATCGGGCGGAGGGACCGTCCGTGTCACGTTCACCGACTGGGTGGAGGGACGCAGGAACGTGCGCGGGTCCATCTACCTCGCATCGCGGTTCGACACCACGAAGCTGACCCTGGACCGGCCCAACACCCTCCAGACGACGGTGGCCGGGCAGGTGTTCCCCATCACCGTCGACGTGGCCGGTCCCCGCGACATCCAGAACGAGGTGCTCGCGAAGTGGGGCGGGCCCGACAGCGACTCGCCCCAGGCGCACTGGACCGTGCGCATCAACCACCAGCGCCAGAACCTGACCGCCGCGAGGATAACCGACAGCCTGTCCGGCGGCGACGGCACCGAGACCTACGTGCCCGACAGCTTCGTGCTGCGGCAGGTGGAGATGGACGCGCGGGGATACGTCACCAGGGTGGTGAGGACCGTCGACCTTGCGGGGCGTCTCTCGATCGCCCAGGACGGGAGGTCCTACGCCCTCGAGCTCGGCGACCTGAACGGCGACTCCTACCAGCTCAACTACCGGACCACCTACGTGCCCGGCACGGCCCTCCGCAACGAGGCGAGCCTCTACTCCACGGAGCGGGGCGAGACCAGGAGCTCCACGGTGCACTCGGCGGATTCCGGCGGCCGGGGCCAGGGCGACCTGGGCGGGCGCATACGCGTCGTGAAGACCGCATCGGACGACGGCTCGCTGAGGCTCGCCGGGGCCGTGTTCGAGGTTCGGGGGCCTGACGGCTCCACGTTCGACCTCACGACCGGTGCCGACGGCGCGACCGTCTCAGGCAACCTCGCGCCCGGCACCTACACGGTGCGCGAGAAATCGGCACCGGAGGGCTACGCGGCGAGCGACGAGGTGCACGAGGTGCAGGTGCGCGGCGAGGGTGCCGAGACCTCCCTCACGGTGGCCAACGACCCGGTGCGCGTCTCGGTACCCGTGACGAAGGTCTGGAAGGGTGCCTCGGCGGGTCCTGTGACGGTGCGCCTCATGGCGGACGGCGACGAGACGGGCAAGACGCTGACCCTCGACGAGGCCGGTGGCTGGAAGGGCAGCTTCGATGGGCTGCGTAGAATGGCGCCCGACGGCCACGAGATCGCATACACCGTCGTCGAGGACCCTGTGGACGGGTACGACTCCCAGGTGACGGGCGACCTCGCCCAAGGCTTCACGGTAACCAACACGGCGCGGGAGGTGCCTAGGGGCGGCCCCGACAAGCCCCGGGACCCCGGCGCGGACCAGCCAGGCCGCCCCACGGGGCCCGACCCCGCCGACCCTGGCCGGCAGCAGGGAGCCGCCGTCAGAGGAGCGGCCTTGTCCCGCGCCGCAGCGCCCGCGCCCCTGAGCATGGCGCTGGTGCCTGCCACCGGTGACGAGGAGTACGGCTACCTCTTGGTAATCGCGTGCCTTGCACTCACGGGTGCCTCCGTCTGGCTCACGAGGAACCTGTGACGCATCACGACTTGTGACCCATCACGCCGAGAGGGCGCCGCGATGAGTCGCGGCGCCCCTTTTCCTTGGCCCGCGAGATCCTGACGGGACCCGGCGGTCGTGTGCCCGTCTCGACCGGGCGTTCGTTGTTTGGGTCCCGTCGGCCTCCGGGCGCCCGTTGTATGACCCCCTGCATCCGCGCGTTCGTTGCATGGGTCCCCGCAGCGTCCGCAGAGGCGGCCGGGACAGCGCCGGCGGCCGTATACATGCGGAGAGACCCGCCCCCCTCAACACGGGGCGCGGCCCTCTGCAGAGCGGGGCGACCTGCTCCCCGGGACGTCCCCCGGAAGGGCAATCATGCGGGCGGGACGTCCGACGCGTTCGGCAAGGAGCCGCCCAGCGCACACAGCACAGGAAGGCACCCCGCGGGCCGGGGCCTGCGGGGTGCCGATGGGTCCGTTCCTGTGGGGATGAGCCCTTACGCGGGCCAGCCGCCGCGCCACTGGCCGAGGCCGCCGTAGAGCGGGCGCAGGGAGACGCCCACGCGCTCGTTGCCGGCATCGATGATCATGCCGTTGCCGGCGTAGATGCCCACGTGGCCGGGGTGCCACACGAGGTCGCCGGGGAGCAGCTGGCTCACGGGCTTCTTGGCCGTGCGGGCGGCCTGGCTCTCGGAGTAGTGGTCGAGGCTGATGCCCGCCTTGGAGAAGCAGTACATGGTGAAACCGGAGCAGTCGAACTTGCGGCCCACGGGGTCGCAGGCACCGTAGACGTAGCGGCTGCCGATCATGGAGTAGGCGGCGTCGAGCACGGCCTGACGGGCCGAGGAGCTGCCCTGGGGCTTGGAGGAGCTGCCGCCGGAGGAGGGCTTGGACGGGGTGGACGGCTTGGAGGTGTTGCCGCCGTTGTTGGTGCCCCCGCCGTTGGAGGAGCCGCCGTTGTTCCCACCGCCGTTGTTGGAAGTGCCGCCCGTGCCGCCGCCGTCGTTGCCTGCGGCGTTGTTCAGGGCGTTGTTGACGGTGGTGGCGACCTCGGCCTGGCCGGCGCTCGCGGCCTGGGACTGCTCGGCGGCGCGGGCCCGCTCCTCCTCGGCGAGCTTGGCCTTCACGTCGGCGTCGAGGCCGTTGACGTAGCTCTCGGCCTCGGAGACGGAGGCGGAGAGCTGGTCCTGCTGCGCCTGCTGCTGGCTGAGGAGGTCGGTCTGGTCCTGCCTCTGCTGCTCGAGCTGGGTCTTGGTGGCCTCGAGGCTCACCTTCTGGTTCTCGAGGGAGGTCTGGAGGTCCTTGGTGGCCTGGATGTCGCCGGCCTGCTGCGAGCTGATCTTGTCGGCGTAGTACACGCGCGAGACGAAGTCGTCGAAGCTGCCGGAGTTGAGGATGATCGACAGGAAGTTGACGCCGCCGGTCTTGTAGTCCTGCGCCACGGAGTCTCCGAGCTTGGCGCGGCGCTCGGTGAGCTCGGCCTCCTTGGCCTTGATGTCGGCCTCGGTGCTGGCGATCTTCTGGTTGGACTCCTCGATCTGGGCCTCGGTGTTGGCGAGGTTCACCTTGGTCCCGTGGAGCTGCTCGGAGATCTGGCCGGCCTGGTCGTACAGGGAGTCGAGACGCGACTGCGCGGCCTCGAGCTTGGCCTGGAGGTCGCTCGCGGTGTCGGCGAGCGCCGGGGACGGGGCGGCGAGAGCCACGGTACCGGCCACGAGGGCGACGCCCATGAGACCGCAGAGCTTGGTCTTGAGATTCATAACGCCTCTCTAGGAAGGGTGCATTCCGGACGGGGGCGCGAAGGCGCACGTCCCGTCCGAGCCATTGTAACAACCGCCCGTCAGGACCGCCCCACGGGGCCGTTGCGCTCCATAACTGACAAGCAGCTTTTGAGAACCTGCAGGCAACCGGGTGAATCCCCTTGTTTCAGCCTGATGGGGGCCCACACAAAAAAGAGGGCCGACCCGAAGGCCGGCCCCCTGCGGACGCCCGTGGTGCGGGTTAGTTCCAGCCCTTGCCGGCGGAACCGAACTCGCGGATCTTCTCCTCGGTCTTGGCCTGGATGGCGGCGGTGCCGGGCTTCAGCATCTTGCGGGGGTCGAAGCCCTTCTCCTTCTCGACGCCGCCGTCGCGGACGTACTTGGCCACGGCGTCGGCCCAGACGACCTGGAGCTCGGTGTTGACGTTGATCTTGGCGACGCCGAGGTCGATGGCCTTGGCGATCTGGTCGGCGGGGATGCCGGTGCCGCCGTGGAGGACGAGGGGCATGTCGCCCACCTCGGCCTTGATGGCCTTCAGGACGTCGAACTGCAGGCCGGTCCAGTTCTCGGGGTACAGGCCGTGGATGTTGCCGATGCCGGCGGCCAGCATGTCGACGCCGAGGTCGGCGATGGCCTTGCACTCGGCCGGGTCGGCGCACTCGCCGGTGCCGGTGATGCCGTCCTCGGTGCCGCCGATGGAGCCCACCTCGGCCTCGATGGAGATGCCCTTGGAGTGGCAGATGCGCACGAGCTCCGCGGTGTTCCTCATGTTGATGTCGAAGTTCTCCTCGTGGGAGCCGTCGTACATGACGGAGGTGAAGCCGGCGTCGATGCACTCGAGGCAGGCGTCGTAGGAGCCGTGGTCGAGGTGCAGGGAGACGGGCACGGTGAGGTTCAGGGCGTCGTACATGGCGTGCACGAGGGCGGAGACGGTCTTGTAGCCGGTCTGGTACTTGCCGGCGCCCATGGAGCACTGGATGATGAGGGGCGACTGGGTCTCCTCGGCGGCCAGCATGATGGCGTGGCACCACTCGAGGTCGTTGGTGTTGAAGGCGCCGACGGCATAGTGACCGGCGACGGCGTTGTCGAGCATCTGCTTGGAATTGACGAGCATGGTCGAACCTCCATTGGTCGTGACCCTTCCAGGCGCCGGCGGCGCCTGCCCATATGCCTTGATTATGGTCCTGAACGGCGCCGATCCGGGCCGTCGTCGGGCCATTCACCACGGCCACACGGTTTATCAGCGGATTTTGACGAAGTTGTACGTTCGCGGGAGGACAACCCCGCGTGCCGGGCCCCATGTTACGGGCCCGTGAACCTCCATAATCCTAGCTTTGGGATAGGAATTAAGGGGCGTATAACCCTTCCCAAGGAAGACGAGGGATGGAGGGGGACGCCATGAACAGGCCCGTGGCCGCCGCCAGGCGAATGCGCCGCTCCCGGGGAGCCGCGGCGCGACCGTAGCCGAACCTCCCCGGGAGGCCCGCACACCACAAGACACCTTCCCGTGAGGAGCGACCCATGAACGACTTCCGCCACTTCGAGACCCTGCAGGTGCACGCCGGCCAGGAGAGCCCCGACCCCGCCACCGACGCCCGCGCCGTGCCCATCTACGCCACCACGAGCTACGTCTTCCCCGACTCCGATACGGCCGCCGGCAGGTTCGGCCTCAGCGCGCCGGGCAACATCTACTCGCGCCTCACCAACCCCACGGTGTCGGTGCTCGAGGAGCGCGTCGCCGCGCTCGAGGGCGGCGTGGGCGCGCTGGGCGTGGCCACAGGGTCGGCTGCCATCACGATCGCGCTGCAGAACGTCGTGACCGCGGGCGGCCACGTGGTGGCCTCCACCAACCTCTACGGCGGCACCCACAACCTCCTGGAGCACACCCTCGCCGAGCAGGGCGTCTCCACCACCTTCGTGGACCCGGCCGACCTCGACGCCGTGGCCGCCGCCATCACGCCCGACACCCGCGCCCTCTACGCGGAGACCCTGGGCAACCCCAACTCCGACGTGCTCGACATCGAGGGCTGGGCCGACGTCGCCCACGGCCACGGCCTCCCCCTCGTCGTCGACGCCACGTTCTCCACGCCCTACCTCGTGCGCCCCATCGAGCACGGCGCCGACGTCGTGGTGCACTCCGCCACCAAGTTCCTGGGCGGCCATGGCACCGTCATGGGCGGCGTCATCGTGGACGGCGGCACGTTCCCCTGGGCCGAGCACGCCGACCGCTTCCCCGGCCTCGCGAAGCCCAACCCCAGCTACCACGGCACGGTGTTTACCGAAGCCTGCGGCGACGCCGCCTTCGTGACCAAGGCCCGCGCCACACTCCTGCGCGACCAGGGCGCCACGCTCTCGCCGTTCAACGCGTTCCTGCTGCTCCAGGGCATCGAGACCCTGTCGCTGCGCGTGGAGCGCCACGTGTCCAACGCCCTGGCGGTGGTGGGGTACCTGAGGCGCCACCCCCAGGTGGAGCGCGTGACGCACCCGAGCCTCGCCGAGGGCCGGGCCCGGGAGCTCTACGACCGCTACTACCCCGAGGGCGGCGGCTCCAACTGCACCTTCGACATCCGGGGCGACGCCGGGGACGCCAAGCGCTTCACCGAG
>CBCSOI010000087.1:0-6444 GCA_965141595.1 uncultured Atopobiaceae bacterium
ATGAGGTCCAGGTCGGGGCCCTGGCCGGCCGCCTGGTCGATGGCGGCACCGGGGTGAGAGAGCGTGGTGGAGCAGAGGTCGCACCCGGCGGCGAAGCCACGGCGCACGTCCTCGATGGAGGAGCAGTCCGCCATCACGAGGACCTCCTCCTTCTTGAGCTCGGCGACGGTCTCCTCGAAGGTGCGGCCGTCGGGGCGCGGGCGGTCCGTGGCGTCGAGGGCCACTATGTCGGCCCCGGCCATGACGCAGGCCCTCGCGTGGCGCAGGGTGGGCGTGATGAAGACGCCGTCGTGGCCCTCCTTCCAGAGGCCGATGATGGGGACCTCGACGCGCCCCTTGATCGCGGCGATGTCGGAGAGGCCCTGGCAGCGGATGGCACAGGCGCCGCCGAGCTCGCAGGCGCGGGCGATCTGGGCCATGGTCTCGGGATGGCGCAGGGGCTCGCCGGGGTAGGCCTGCACGGAGGCGACGAGTCCGCCGCGGAGCGAGTCGATGAGTGGTTGGGCTGTCATCGTACGTAACCTTTCTCCCGCCGGATGGGACGGGCCGCGAGGGGCCTAGGAGAGGTCCCCGTAACCGTTCTTGACGAAGTGCTCGGCCGCGCCGATGAGCGGCGCGTTGTCGCCGAGGAGGCCCTGCTCGACGGGCAGGTCCCTGACCGGGGCCATGGCGCGGTCGGCGTATCCGGACGCGAGGGCGTCGTGCCACACCGGGCCGCACTGGACCACGGAGCCCGACAGGATGACGGCCTCGGGGTCGATGAGGTTGGCGGACGAGGCGAGGACGCCGCCCAGGGCGCGTCCGCTGCGGGTCTCGGCGGCGACGGCGGCCTCGTCACCCTCCTCGGCGAGCCGGGAGATGTAGGCGCCGCCCACGGGGTTCCCGTCGGGGTCGGTCTCCTTCCCCGAGAGGCGCACGTACTCCCCCACGATGGCCGGGCCGGCGGCCACGGACTCGAGGTGCCCCACGGCGCCGCAGGTGCACTCAATGCCGGCGGCCTCCTCGCAGGCCATGTGGCCCACGTTGCCGGCCATGTCGTGGGAGCCGAGCTCCAGGACGCCGTCGTCCACGATGGCGCCGGAGATGCCGGTGCCCACGGCCACCACGAGCACCGACCCGTAGCCGCGGCCGCCGCCCCAGCGGGCCTCGCCGAGGGCGTGGGCGTGGACGTCGTTGAGGACGCGACACGGGATGCCGCAGGCCTCCTCCACCGCGGAACCGAGCGGGGTGCCCGACCAGCCGGGCATCATCTCGTTGGCGTAGGTGATGTCGCCCGTGCGGGGGTCGACGACGCCGCCGGTTGAGATGCCCACACCGGCCACGGGGCGCGGCGAGCGGGCCCTCGCGGCCGCGACGGCAGCGATCACGTCGGCCAGCACGGCCCTGCCCCCGCGGAGCGGGTTGGTGGGGATGCGCTCGACGGACTCGACGACGGGCTCGCCGTCATCCGGGAAGGTGACGAGGCCGCAGGCGATCTTGGTGCCGCCGATGTCGACGGCGACGACGGTGGTTGGCTCCATGGTCTCTCCCCTCTCGAGCGGCCTAGAGCAGGTCGCAGGCGGCCAGGACCTGGCGGATGGCCTCGACGTTCTCACCCTCGAGCTCGGCGACGGGCTCGGGCATGCGGTTGCTGGAGAAGATGCCCATCTCGCGCAGGGCGGTCTTGAACGCGCCCACGCCCGCGCCGTAGCCGCCCACGCCGGTGGTCACCTGGGTGATCATCATGAGGTCGGCGAGGTAGTCCTGCAGCTCGCGCACGCGGGCCCAGTCGCCGGCCTCGGCGGCGCGCCACATCTCCACGTAGGGCTCCGGGGCGATGTTGGCGAGGCCGGGCACGGAGCCGTCGGCGCCGCCGAGGTAGGCCCCGTCGACCACGACCTCGTGGCCGGTGAGCAGCGTCAGCGGGTGGCCGATGCGGTCGTTCTCGCGGATGAGGAAGCGGAAGGAGACGTCGTCGCCCGAGGAGTCCTTGACGCCGGCGAGGGTGCCCTCGGCGCCAAGCTCGGCGAGGAGGCGCCAGTCGAGCTTCGTCTGCACGCACACGGGGATGTCGTACGCGAACAGCGGCACGTCGACGGCCTCGTGGATGGCGCGGAAGTGCCGGGCCACCACGCCGGGGCCGGGGATGGCGTAGAACGGGGCCGTCGCCACGATGGCGTCGACGCCGAGCTCGGCCATGGAGCGCGCGTGGGCGATGACGGCGTCGGTCTGCATGTCGATGCAGCCGGCGATCACGGGCACGCGGCCGTTGTTGATGCGCATGCCCTCGCGCACCACCTCGAGGCGCGTCTGCTCGTCGAAGAAGGCGACCTGCCCCGACGAGCCCAGGAAGAAGAGGCCGTCGATGCCGGCGTCGATCATGCGGTTGAGATGGCGCTCGAAGGCCTCGTGGTCGATGGAGCCGTCGTCGAGCTGGGGGACGACGACGGGAGGGACGACGCCGCGGATCTTGAAGTCTGAGCTCATGGGAAACAGGGGTCCTTTCATCGTCTGGCTGTGTATGGGAGGGCCCGGCGGTGCGCCGGGCCCTCGGTGCCTATCGGCCTGCCTTTAGGAAGCTTTCCCCAGATTGGGGTGGAGCAACGAGGGGGCCGCGCCGAGCAGGAGCTTGGTGTAGGGGTCCTGGGGGTGCTCGAAGATCTGCTTGGCGGGGCCGTGCTCCACCACGGTGCCGCCGTTCATGACGCAGATCTCGTCGGAGATGTAGCGCACGGTCTGGATGTCGTGGCTGATGAACACCATGGCCAGGCCGAGCTGCTCCTTGAGGTCGGTGAGCAGGTTGAGGATCTGGGCGCGCACGGAGACGTCCAGGGCGCTCGTGGGCTCGTCGGCGATGATGCAGTCGGGGCCGATGGACAGGGCGCGGGCGATGGCCACGCGCTGGCGCTGGCCGCCGGAGAGCTGGCCGGGGAGGGCGTCAAGGGCGCTGGAGGGCAGGCCGACGAGGCCGATGAGCTCCTGGATGCGCTCCTCGCGCTCCTCGGGGGTGCCCACCTTGTGCACGAGCATCGGGTCGAGCAGCTGGTCGTGGACGCTCATGCGGGCATTGAGGGCCGTGGCGGGGTCCTGGAAGACCACGGAGAGCACAGATCCGATGTGCTTGCGGTCCTCGGACGTGCGCTTGGTGACGTCCTTGCCCTTGAAGAAGACCTTACCCGAGGTGGGCGGCTGGAGGCCGCACATGACGTTGGCGGTGGTGGACTTGCCGCAGCCGGACTCGCCCACGATGCCCAGGGTCTTGCCGGGCATGACGCGCATGGTGACGCCCTTGACGGCGTGTACGAGGTTGGGGTGGAGCAGGGATCCGGTGCGGGTCTTGAAGGTGACCTTCACATCATCGAGGAAGATGATGGGCGTGACGCCGTCGATGGTGCCGTCGTTCACGGCGGTGTTCTGGGTCTCGCTCATGGCTTTATGCATCTCCCTTCTGGGTGCTGGAGGGGTTGACGACGGAGGTCAGACCGGCGGCCGCGAGGTCCTTGTCGGGAAGCTCGGCCACGTAGTGCTCGGTGCCGGGGATCTTCTTGAGGACCGGGCGGACGTCGAGGCCCACGGTGGGGTGGCTCGAGCGCGGTGCGAAGCGGTCGCCGTCGTTGAAGTCCTTGGGGCTCGGGACCACGCCGGGCACCTGGTGGAGCCTGCCGGAGCCGCCCTCGATGGAGAGCACGGCGCCGAGGAGGCCGCGGGTGTACTCGTGGGTGGGGTGCATGAGCAGCTCGATGGTGGGCGCCTGCTCCACGACCTGGCCGGCGTACATGACGGTGATGTAGTTGGCCACCTCCGCCACCAGGGCGAGGTCGTGCGACACGAAGATCATGGCGAAGCCGAGCTTGGCCTGCAGGTCGTTGAGGAGCTTGATGACCTGCTTCTGGACGGTGACGTCGAGGGCCGTGGTGGGCTCGTCGGCGATGATCACCTTGGGGTCGCGGGTGAGGGCCATGGCGATGAGGACGCGCTGGCGCTGGCCGCCGGAGAGCTCGTGGGGGTAGCTCTCGAGGGTACGGGCGGGGTCGAGGCCCACGAGCTCGAGGAGCTCCTCGGCGGAGCGGGTGCCGCCGCGGTCCGTGAGCTGCTTCATCTGGTTCTTGATGAGCATGGACGGGTTGAGGGCGGAGAGGGCGTCCTGGTAGATCATGGCGATCTCGTGGCCGCGGAGGGCGTTGCGCTCGGCGTCGCTCATCTCGAGCAGGTTCTTGCCCTGGTAGAGGATCTCGCCGGAGATCTGGGCGCGGGAGTCGATGAGGCCCATGATCGTGAGGGCGGTGATGGACTTGCCGCAGCCGGACTCGCCCACGAGGCCCATGGTCTGGCCGGGGCGCACGGCGTAGTTCACGTGGTCGACCACGTTGACGTCGCCGTGGCGCGGGAACTTGATGCAGAGGTCCTTGACCTCGAGCACCGGCTGCACGTCGTAGTCGGGCTTGTGGCGGTCGTCGCGCTTGGCCTCCACGGCGGCGAGGGCCGAGAGGGACCTGTCGAGCGAGGCGGCCTGCTGCTTGTAGGCCTCGACCGGGTCGAACAGGAGGCGGTCCTGCTTACGGGCGTGCTTGCCGTCGTCCTCGATGGGGGCGTTGGGGGCCGCCACCATGGCGTCGGTGATGCCCTCGGAGAAGATGTTGAGACAGAGGACCGTGATCATGATGGCCAGGCCGGGGAAGAGCGCCTGCCACCAACGGCCGGCGAGGACGCCGGAGCGGGCGTCGGACAGGATGTTGCCCCAGGTGGGCGTGGGCTCCTGGATTCCGGCGGAGATGAAGGACAGCGAGGCCTCGAGGATGATGGCGTCGGCCACGAGCACGATGACGTAGACGAGGATGGGCGCGATGCAGTTGCGCATGACGTGCTTGACGAGGATCCAGGGGGCCTTGGCGCCCGAGACCACGACGGCGCGCACGTAGTCCTCGCCGTACTCTGCCACGACGTTGGCGCGGACGATGCGGGTCACCTGCGGGATGTAGATGAAGCCGATGGCCAGCACGATCGAGGGAACGGAGTTGCCGAACACCGACACGAACACGGCGGCGAGAGCGATGCCCGGGAAGCTCATCACGACGTCCATGATGCGCATGATGATCTCGGAGATCCACTTGCGGCTGACGGCGGCGACGGAGCCGATGATGCAGCCGCCCACAAGGGCGAGGAGCGTGGCACCGAAGCCGATGGCCAGCGAGTAGCGGGCGCCGAACATCATGCGGGAGAGGATGTCGCGGCCCTTCTCGTCGGTGCCGAAGAGGAACTCGGCGTTCGGGGCCTGGCGGGCCTTGAAGATCTCGAAGGGGCTGTGGGGGGCCAAGACGCTGGCGCCCACGGCCACGAGTGCCACGAGGATCAGCACGACGATGGAGATGCGGGAGCCGATGCTCATGGCGTGCCAGCGGCGGGAGATGCCGCTGCGGCGCTTGACAGTCTCAGCCACGTTACACGCTCCTGATTCGGGGGTTGATAAGGATGTAGAGCATGTCCACCACGATGTTGATCACGATGAACGCGAGGGCGACGACGAGGGTGACGCCCTGGACCAGCGTGGGGTAGTTGGACGTGACGCCGTCGAGGATCGCCATGCCCATGCCGGGGAGGTTGAAGATGACCTCGATGACCACGGCGCCGCCCATGAGGTAGCCGATGCGCAGGCCGAGGACGGTGACCGGCGTGATCATGGCGTTACGGAGCACGTTCTTGACGATGACCTCGCCGCGGGGGACGCCGGCTCCCACTGCGGTGCGCACGTAGTCGCGGTCGAGCTCCTCGGCCATCGAGGTGCGGATGACGCGGGTGAGCTGGCCGGCGAGGGGCACCGCGAGGGCGATGGCCGGCAGGATCATGCGCATCCACCAACCGCCGGTGAGGAACGCGGGGAGGGCGCCCGAGGCCGGGAAGATCTTGAGGTTGAAGGAGAAGACGAGGATCAGGAGCACTGCGAGCCAGAAGGACGGGGTCGCGATGCAGGCGATCGACAGTATTCGGATGACCTGGTCGGGCCAGCGGTCGCGGTAGACAGCGGCGACGACACCCAGGATGAAGGCCACGATGACACCGATGATGAGGCCGAGGAAGGTGAGCTGCATGGTCACCGGGAAGGCCTTCATGACGCGGTCGGCGACGGAGGCGCTGTTGACGCCGTACTCGCCCAGGCTGCCCTGGAACATGCCGCCGAGGAAGTCGCCGTACTGCACGATCCACGGCTGGTCGAGGCCGTGCTTCTCACGGTAGATCTGGACGGCCTCCTGGGTGGCACCCTCGCCGAGGGCGCCGTAGGCCGGGTCGATCGGGGAGAACGACATGACGAAGAACACGAGGAAGGTGACGCCCAGGACCATGATGGGCAGTGCGACGAGCCTTCGACCTATCAACCGGATGAGGTTGTTCACGTTCCGTCTCTCCTTTCAATGTCTGGACAGATAGCGGATTGGCACAATAAGGGCGCGGGAAGGCGTTGGTGCGGTG
>CBCSOI010000088.1:0-6431 GCA_965141595.1 uncultured Atopobiaceae bacterium
AGAGGAGCGGCCTCACGCGCCCGGCGTCGTCGGCGGCAGGCCCGAGGATGCGCCGCAGGCCGCGGAGGTTCTCCCCGTCCATGTAGACCACGAGGTCCCAGTCGCCGAGCTCGTCGGCGCGCATGCGGCGGGCCCGGTGGGGGACGCACGGGATGCCGTGGCGCGCGAGCTCCGCCACGGTGCCGGGGTGCGGCGGGTTGCCGATCTCCTCGGAGCTCGTGGCCGCCGAGTCGATGGTCCAGAGCCCCTCCTCGCCGGCCTTCCGCACGAGGTGCCCCATGATCGACTGGGCCATGGTGGAACGGCAGAAGTTTCCGTGGCAGACGAACAGGACGGAGACGGGGGCGCGGCTCGCCAAGGCTTGCTCCTTTTTGAAGGGGAGGAAAACGGGTCAAGCATACACGCTCGCCCCGCTGCCGTGGGGTATGATGCGGCGCGTCCACAGCGGCTGCCCACGGGCGCCGCCCGATCGCGGGGAGGCCGCCATGTACGAGCTCATCGCCGAGGGGCACTTCGACTCCGCCCACTTCCTCCACGGCTACGACGGCAAGTGCGAGAACCTCCACGGCCACCGCTGGCGCGTGGCGGCGACGTTCGGTGCCGAGAGCCTCGTCGAGGACGGCGACATGCGCGACATGGTGGTGGACTTCGGCGTGGTCAAGCGCGCCGTGGCCGAGGTCTGCGGCTCGCTCGACCACACCCTCCTCGTGGAGGAGGGCACCCTCGCGCCTGCCACCGTGGCGGCCCTCGAGGCCGAGACCTTCTCGCTCACGGTGCTGCCGTTCCGCACCACGGCGGAGAACCTGGCCCGCCACGTCTTCGGCGAGCTCTGCGCCATGGGGCTGCCGGTCACGGCCGTCGAGGTCGACGAGACCCCCAACAACCGGGCGGTCTACCGTCCCTAGGGGGCGACACGGAAAAGGGCGGCACGAGAAAGGGCCGCCCCCGGCGGCCCCCAAGCGGTCCAGACGTCGTGCGGTCCCGGAGGGACGTCTCTCAGCGGCCCTCGTCCTTGTCGCCGCCGCGGTCGTTCTCGTCGAGCGCCACCTCCTGGGCCAGCTGGTCCACGCGGTACTTGAGCGTCGAGATCTTGGACGAGTTGCGGAACTCCCTCACGAGCATGAGGGCGATGATCACCACGTAGACGAAGTTCGCCGGCGACTGGAAGCCCAGGAGCGCCGACAGCCCGTAGGCGATCTGGGGAAACACCGCCAGGACCACGAGGAGCCCGGAGAAGCAGACCCAGAAGAGGGAGTCCTCGATCTGGATCTTCTGGCGCTTGACGGCGCTGCAGATGAGCAGCAGGGTCGCGGCGGCGCCCACGATCAGGAGTATGCGCAGGGAGCGGTCCATGGGAGCTCCTATCGGAACCATTGGAAGAACAGGATGTTGAGGCAGGTGCGCCCCATGTAGGTGACGGCCTTGGCGGGGGAGAGGTAGCTCTCCCCGGCCTGGCGCTCGCGCATGGACGCCGGGACCTCGACCACCTTGGCACCGCCCTTGCGCACGAGCAGCGCGACGGCGTCCGGCTCGGGCCCCATGTCCATGCCGCCGGCGAAGGCCTTGAAGGTGCTGCGGCTGAACATGCGCATGCCGCTCGTGGGGTCTGTGATGGTCGCACCCGTGGTGGCGTGGATGAGGTGCGAGATGAGCGAGTTGCCGATATGGCGCAGCGAGTGCCCGCGCTCGCCCTCGAGGAAGCGGCTCGCGATCACGATGTCGGCGTCCTGCTCCTCCATGGCCCGGGCCATCTCGGCGATGAACTCGGGGCGGTGCTGGCCGTCGGCGTCGAACTGCACGGCGGCGTCGTATCCGTGGCGCAGCGCGTACTTCATGCCGGCCTGGAACCCCGATGTGAGGCCGCAGTTGATGGGCATGTCCAGGTGGTTGTAGCCCTCGCGGTCGCAGATGGCGCCCGTGGCGTCCCGCGAGCCGTCGTTGACGACGAGGACGTCCACGTCCGGGCAGCTCGCCATGAGCTCCTCGACCGTCGACTGGAGGCTCTCCTCCTCGTTGTATGCAGGCACTATGGCCAAGACCCTCATGGCGCTCCGTTCACGGGACAACGCACCAATCCTAGCATCCCGGCAGGTACCCGACGGGGGCCTGCCAAAAGGCCACAGAGCCCCTGCGGTCCCTGAACGGTGTCCCGTAGTAGCGGCAAAAACAAACAAGTATATCTTGTGCTAGCATAGATGCAAGTGAAACGGAGGAAAACATGTACCAAATCGGCGATTACATCGTCCATCCGGGTCAAGGCGTCTGCTGCGTCGAGGCTGTGGAGGGCGGTGACTCCCCGGTCTACCACCTCATGCCCACCCACGGGCGCAACCCCATGCTCATCAAGTACCCCGTGGCCTCCGAGGCCAACCTCCGTCCGGTCCTGTCCGCCGACGAGGCCGAGTCGCTCATCGAGAGCTACCCCGACATGGAGCTCGACCCCTTCACCGACCGCTCGGCCGTCCTCGAGGAGAAGCACTTCAAGAAGGTCATCCGCCACGGCTCCTGCTCGGACGTCGTGCGCATCGCCAAGACCTTCCGCTCCCGCATCGACGACGTCGAGGCCAACCACAAGAAGGCCCCCGTCATCTACGAGCGTATCTACAAGGAGGCCCGAGAGCGCTCCGTGGAGGAGCTCTGCTGTGCCCTCCATGAGTCGGAGGACCAGATTACGGCCCGCTTTCTATCCTGTGCCTGCTAGGGAGAGCGCCTGCGGCGTCCGTTAGAATTCAGACCCGATCCTTCCCGGACCCCGGGCACGCCCCGGGGCCCTCGTTGTATGGAGGCACCATGGCTCAGGAACGCCAGGAGACCAGCGGCCGCGCGATCCTCACCGTCCTCGGCTCGGACCGCGCCGGCATCGTCGCCGCCGTCACCGCCGTGCTCGCCCGGCACGACGCGAACATCCTCGACATATCCCAGACCATCCTCCAAGGTGTCTTCACCATGACCATGCTGGTGGACCTCGGCGCGGTCGATGTGGACTTCGACACCCTCCAGGGCGAGCTCGCGGCCCTCCAGGGCGAGCTCGGCGTCCAGATCACCTTCCAGCGCGAAGAGGTCTTCCGCTTCATGTACCGCCTCTAGGCGACCCGCCTGAGGGAGGCGGCCATCGGCCCCGAGGGAGAGCCATGACCGTGAACAAAGAGAGCCTCACCGCCCACTACCGCCCCGTCATCCCGTCGGCCAGCACGAGCGCCATGCTCCATGTCACCGACGTGCGGCCCATGCCGTCGGCATCGTGCGGGCGCGAGCCGGTGAGCGACGCCCTCTACGAGGGTTTCCGCAACATCGACGCCGCGGACCCGGCGCTCTACGAGCACTACGGGGTCAAGCGCGGCCTGCGCAACCCCGACGGCTCCGGCGTGGTCGCCGGCCTCACCACCGTGTGCGACGTCCACGGCTACCGCAAGGGGCCCGACGGCATCGAGCCCGACGAGGGCGATCTCCTGCTGCGCGGCTACTCCATCGGCGACCTCGTGGGCGCCGCCGCCTCGGAGGGCCGGTTCGGCTACGAGGAGCTCGCCTTCCTGCTCATCAGCGGCCAGCTGCCCACCTACGCCCAGCTGGCGGACTTCAACGACCGCATCGACTCACGTCGGGCGCTCCCCGTGGGCTACCTGTCGCTCTTCCCGCGCACCACGGCCTCGACGTCCATCATGAAAGTGCTCCAGCGCGCCCCGCTGCTGCTCTACGCCTTCGACGACGATCCCGACGCCACGGACCCCCAGCACGAGGTCGACGTCGCCATCTCGCTGCTCGCCCGCCTGCCGCGCATCGCCGCCATCGCGAGCGCCGCCTACTCGGCCGAGGCCAACCAGTCGGAGCTCTCCATCCCGCCCATCGAGCCCGGGCTCTCCATGGCCGAGACGATCCTCCGCGTCCTCAGGGGCCCCGAGGGCTACACCCGCGAGGAGGCCCAGGTCCTCGACACCATGCTCATGCTCCACGCCGAGCACGGCGGCGGCAACAACTCCACCTTCACCTGCCGCGTGCTCTCGTCGTCGGGGACCGACCCGTACTCGGCCTACGCTGCCGCCATGGGGTCGCTCAAGGGCCCCAAGCACGGCGGTGCCAATTTCAAGGTCGGCCAGATGATCGACGACGTGTGCGACCATGTGCCCGACCCGTCGGACACCGAGGCCATGGAGGCCTACATCGCCAGGATCGCGGCAGGGGAGGCCTTCGACGGCACGGGGCTGCTCTACGGCATCGGCCACGCCGTCTACACCCTGAGCGACCCCCGTGCGGCCATCATCCGACGCTACGCCGGCGCCCTGGCCGAGAAGAAGGGCCTCTCCCGGCGTTTCCGCACCATCGAGGCCATCGAGGACCTGGCCCCCTCCGTCGTCACGCGGGTCCGCGGCACCTCCAAGCCGCTCTGCGCCAACGTGGACCTCTACGCGGGCTTCGTCTACGACATGCTGGGCATCCCTGCCGAGATGCACACGCCCATCTTCGCCATCGCGCGCCTCTCGGGCTGGGTGGCCCACCGTATGGAGGAGCTCTACGGTGCCGGCCGCATCATCCGCCCCGCCTACGTTGTGCCCTGGGCCTCCACGTGCCCCGTGTACGTGCCCATCGCCGACCGCAGCGGCGAGGAGCCCCCGCTGCCGGCGCCCCTCGCCCAGTCGTCGCCCCACTAGGAGCCCCATGGCCATCGTCTTCTCCGACCTCGACGGCACCTTCCTCACGCCCGAGAAGGAGGTGCACCCCACCAACCTCCGAGCCTTGGAGGCCCTCGCGTCCTCCGGCGGCGAGTTCGTCGTCTGCACGGGAAGGCCGCTCTCGGGCATCCCGGAGTCGCTGCGCACGCTGCCCGGCGCCCAGCACGTTGTGTGCGTCAACGGCGCCGTGGTGGTCGACCTCACCGCCGTGAGGGCCGGGGGCGACGGCGTCATCCACGCCACGCCCATGGGGCCCGGGCGGGCCCGCTCCCTCTACCGGGCCGTGCGCCACCTGGACATCGAGATCGACGTCATGGCCGACGGCCGCGCCTTCGCGGAGCGGGAGCGATTCGACCGCCTGCACACCTACGGCCTGACACCGGGGTTCCTCGACCAGATCCGCCGCTCGCGCACCGTGGTGGACGGGCCGCTCGACGAGCTGGTGGGCTCGCTCGGCCGTGTGGACCGCCTCTCGGTGTACTACCACACGCCCGAGGAGCGCGACGAGTGCATCGCCGCCGTGGCCGCCGACCCCAGCCTCTCCTGGACCTCCTCGGAGTCGTGCAACCTCGAGATCAGCGATGCCGCCGCGTCCAAGGGCAGCGCCCTGGAGTGGCTCTGCGGCCACCTGGGCGTGCCGGTGGCGGACTCCGTGGCCTTCGGGGACGGTATGAACGACACCTCCATGCTCGCGGCCGCCGGCACCGGCGTGGCCATGGCCAACGCCCAGCCCGGGGTCGCGGCCTTCTCGGACGCCTCCACGCGCCTCACCAACGAGGAGGGCGGCGTGGGCGACTTCCTGCTCGGGTTCCTCGGCGCCCGGGCGAGCGCCTGAGGCCGCACCCGGGAGGATGCCGTTGGCGACCGGCCGTGGACGACGGCCATGGGAAGGGGGCTGCCGGTCGGTGCGACCGGCAGCCCCCTTTTTTTCACGCGATGCGCCTGCGGCTCAGCCGTGGCGGTGGTGGTGCGGGTGCCCGGGTCGCTCGACGCGCACGGGGTGGCCCTCCTCGTCGAAGACGACCTTGGGGTGGATGCCCGTGCGGTCGGCGGACTCCTCGCCGCCGATGACGTTGGCCTCGGTGTCGGCGATGATGTCGGCCATCTCGTCGGCCAGGTCCTCGGACAGGATGTCGTCCTCGTCGTCGGACTCCTCGGCCTCGATGTCGGAGGAGAGGGCCAGCGGCACGCGCTCGAGCACCGTGGCGGGTGCCATGCGGCTGAACAGCGGCACGTACTCGAACAGCACGCCGGAGGTGGCCAGGCCGTACCACTGGGCCGGGCTGCCGCAGATGCGGCGGATGGCGTACTTGACGCTCATGACGGTGCGGTCCTCGCCGGAGAGCTCGGTCTCGGGGGTGAGGAGCTTGCGCAGCATCACGAACCGGAAGTCGCCGATGCAGCCCGGGTCGCGGTAGATGGAGTAGCGGATGGGCTGCGGGGCCATCTCCTCGCTGCTGACGAGGTCGCCCACCACCTGGCGCAGGTACGCGTTCACGCGCTGGTTGACCTTGAAGCCCAGGTGCAGGGTGCACTTGAAGACGAAGTCGGTGCCGAAGTCGTTGACGGTGTAGGCGTGGGTGAAGGGCTCGTCCGTCACGCGCACGGTCACGAAGAAGTAGCAGCGGGCGCGCTTGGGGCGCTTGTCGAGGATGGAGTAGAGGATGTCGCGGTCGAGCATGTCGGGCGTGGCGTCGTTGGTGAGGAACACCAGGTTGTCGGCCAGCATGGGGATGCTCTCGTCGTCCGACAGGCGCCTGAGCT
>CBCSOI010000089.1:0-6223 GCA_965141595.1 uncultured Atopobiaceae bacterium
CGTCAGCGTCGATGAGGACCCACTTGCGGGCGACCTCGCCGGGCTTGGCGTACTTGGTCGACTTCATGCTACGAACTCCTCCATGCATTGGTGGTACGTGTTCTTTTACGAGGTTACGGGGCTCAGCAAAAGAAGCCTGTCGATTGTACACGAACGGCCCGGAAAAGCGCCGGTAGTTTGGGCTTTCTCCACAGGTGGGCCACGGCGCCCCGCGGAAGCGGCCCGAGGCCCGGTCCGGGGGAGCCCGCGAGGGGTGCCGAGACTGGGCGGCGACAGGGACGGCGGGGCCGCGGCGGCGGGTGCGTGGCGCTCCCCCACCCCCCAGGGGCTCCTTGGCGCATGGGCCCTCTAGAGGGCACCCTGCAATAGGATTCTGCCGCGAGACGGCCTTGGAGGGTGCATCCCGGCCACGAAAGGCCCTTGCAGGGTGGCCCGGGCGCCCCGCAAGGGCCGGTTGGGACAGGCCCCTCGCGCAGGGCGCCCCTGGAGGGCGCGCCGGCGGCCGCCTAGGAACCGGGCCCGCACCCCCGCATCACTCGCAAAGCCCCGACCCCCGAGACGCGTTCCTAAGCGGTGGATGCACGAGGTCGCAGCGCACGCCCGGGGCCCCGCATCAAAGGGGACGACCTCGCGGCCCGGCGCGTGAATCGCCGGATGCGCGCGGCAAGGCCTAGTGCAGGGTGGGGTCTCCCTCCCACCCGAGCTGCTGCAGCAGAGCGGTGCCCATGCGGCGGCCGTCCACGTAGAGCTCCAGCAGCTTGGTGCCGTCCTCCTCCATGAGGGCGAGCTCCACCGGGGCGGAGGGGGCCACCACGTGGGCCACGCCCTCGGCCTCGAGCTCGAAGACGTGGTCGAGCTGCGCGTTGTAGCGGGCGCCACGGGTCTCCAGGGCCTCGAGGTAGTAGGGGTAGTCGCCGTAGAGGCGGCGCGCCACGCCCATGAGGGAGTAGGCCTCGGATTTGCGGTAGCCGCGGTGCTGCGTGAGGACCACCACGAGCTCGTCGGCGCCGTCGGCCAGGGCACGCTCGACGGGGACCGAGTCGCAGGTGCCGCCGTCCAGGAGGCGCCGGCCATCGTAGGTGACCACCTCGGAGAGGCTGGGCAGCGACGACGAGGCCACGATGGCGTCCATCTGGGAGGGCAGGTCGGCGACGTCGAGATAGGCGGCCGTGCCGAACGTGAGGTCGGAGGCCACGACGGTGAAGGGCACGGGGTCGGCGTTGAAGGCGGCGCAGTCGAAGGGGTCCATGCGCGTGTTGACCGTGTCGTAGAGGAACTCGCGACCCGTGACGTTGCCGGTGAGGGCGAGGCTCCGGAGGCTCATGAACGCGGGGTTGTCGCGGGCGGCCAGCGTGTCGCGGCAGAACCGGCCCACCTGCCCCGCCTTGAAGTTGGCCCCGTTGATGGCGCCGGCGGACACGCCGTAGATGTGGCTGAAGTCACGGAAGCCCTGCTCGAGGAAGACGTCGAGCACGCCGGCGGTGAACATGCCGCGCATACCGCCGCCCTCGAGGACGAGGGCGACCCTCCTGCCGGTGTCCTGATCCATCTCGCGTCCCTCCTGCCGGGTTCCCGTCGTATTGGCTCAGGATACCCCGTCGGGCGGGCGTCGAACGGGGCCTGGCCCCGGGGTCGACCCCCCGGGGCCAGGCCCTGTCCCATACGGCGGTGGGCTAGCTCAGCTGTTCGAGCATCCACTCGGGGTCGTCGCAGGTCTTCATCTTCTCGAGCACGGCCTCGTCCGAGATCACGTTCACGAGGTTGGAGAGGACCGTGAGGTGCTCGTCGCCCTTGCCGGCGATGCCGAAGAGCAGGTGGGCCTTCTCGCCGCCCCACTCGATGCCGTCGGGGTACTGGAGCACCACCACGCCGGTCTCCTTCACCGACTCCTTGGCCTCGCCGGTGCCGTGGGGGATGGCCACACCCATGCCCATGTAGACGCTCGTGAGCTCGTCGCGCTCCACCATGGCGTCGATGTATGCCTCGTCGACGCAGCCCTTCTCCACGAGCACCCGGCCGGTGGCGCGGATGGCGCTCTCGCGGTCCACGCTGGGCAGGCCGAGGTGGATGGAGTCGAGGGTGATGGCCAGGGAGCCGAGGTCGGGCGCGGGCTCCGGCTCGGGTTCGGGGACGGCAGGCTGGGTCTCCATGAGGTCGGAGGCGTGGGAGAGCTCGGTGAGGGCGCCGTAGAGGCTGTCGAGGGCCGGGTCGTCCAGGAAGTTGTCGATGACCACGATCTGGGCCTGCGGGGCGCTCGAGCGGGCGCGCTCGGAGAGGATGCGCTGGCAGACCACGATGGCGGCGTCGCCGGGCACGGTGTCCACCGAGGAGTGCTCCACCGTGAGGTCGGGGCGCACGGCCTTGATGCGGTTGCGGAAGCGGGTGGCACCCATGGCCGAGGAGCCCATGCCGGCGTCGCAGGCGAAGACGATCTTGGCGCCCTCGGTGTTGGAGATGACCACGGCCTCGGCGGTGCCGAGCTGGGCACGCAGGTCCTCGGCGGCCTCGTCGGCGGCCGCGGGGGCGGTGGCGCGGAGCATGGGCGCGGCGATGAGGAACGAGACGCCGGCGGAGATGGCCACACCCACGATGGTGGGCAGGATGTAGGCGACGGGCGTCATGGACAGGTACGCGATGATGGAGCCCGGGGACGCGGGCGCCGCGAGCCCGCAGCCGGTCATGGAGAACCAGGCGATGGCGGCGGCGGAACCGGCGATCGGGGCCACGATGAGCTTGGGGTTGGACAGCACGTAGGGGAAGTAGATCTCGTGGATGCCGCCGAAGAAGTGGATGATCACGGCGCCGGGGGCGGACTGCCTGGCCTTGACGTCGCGGGAGAACAGGCAGTAGGCGAGGAGCACGCCCACGCCGGGGCCCGGGTTGCTCTCGAGCATGTACATGATGGAGCGGCCCATGGTGGCGGCCTGCTCGGCTCCGATAGGGCTCAGGATGCCGTGGTTGATGGCGTTGTTGAGGAACAGGATCTTGGCGGGCTCGATGAAGATGGCCAGCAGCGGCAGCAGGCCGTGGTTCACGAGCACGGCGACGCCGGCAGACAGCACCACGAGGATGGTCTCCATGACGGGCGCCGCGGCGTAGTAGCCCACGATGGTGAGCAGGAGGCCGATGATACCCACAGAGAAGTTGTCCACGAGCATCTCGAAGCCGCCGGGGGTGTGGTCGTGCGCCCACAGGTCGAAGCGCTTGATGCAGGCGCCGGCGACGGGACCCATGACCATGGCGCCCATGAGCATGGTGTAGTCGGAGCCCACGATGCAGCCCATGACGGCGATGACGCCGGCCACGCGGCCGCGGTCGCCGCCGGTGATATAGCCGCCCTGCCCGGCGATCATGATCGGCAGCAGGTACTTGAGCATGGGGTCCGAGATCTGGGCCAGCTGCTCGTTAGGGATCCACCCCGAGGCGATGAACAGCGCGGCCAGGAAGCCCCAGGCGATGAACGCGCCGATGTTGGGCATGACCATGGAACTCAGGAACTTTCCGAACCTCGAGACACTCTCTTTTATTGACACGGCACTTCCTCCCCGGTCGCTCCCGGCCCGCCCCACGCGGGCCGTAATCGGTGGTCCCCATACTATTGTTGTCGTTTCGACAGATACATGGATTTCAGTTCATGGTCAGGCGAACGGTAGATTCTTCGCCGCAAACGGTTATTTTCCTCGTTTTCTGGCAAAAACAGTGCGAAGAGTTTGACATCGGCCCCGCCGGGGCTACTATGCCATTAGTGTTGAATCAACAGTAATTGCTCGGAACAACTGTCGTTGCAAAATAACGAGCACCATCGAACCGAAGGGAAGGGAAGCGCCATGAAGGCAAAGGCGGTCAGGCTCCACGGGAAGAACGACCTCAGGCTCGAGGAGGTCGAGCTCCCCGCCATCGCCGACGACGAGATCCTCGTGCGCATCGTCTCCGACAGCATCTGCATGTCCACCTACAAGTGCGCCACGCTGGGCGAGGACCACAAGCGTACCCGCGACCTGGCGAACCACCCCGCCATCATGGGCCACGAGTTCGCCGGCGACATCGTCGAGGTGGGATCCCGCTGGGCAGACGAGTTCGCCCCCGGCATGCGCTTCACGATCCAGCCCGCCCTCAACTGGCAGGGCACCATGTGGTCGCCCGGCTACTCCTACGAGTTCTGCGGCGGCGACGCGACCTACTGCATCCTGCCCTCCGAGGTCATGGAGGCCGGCTGCATGCTCGAATACACCGGCGACGCCTACTACGAGGCCTCCCTCGCCGAGCCCATGAGCTGCTCCATCGGCGCGTTCCATGCCGCCTACCACACGCAGATGGGCGTCTACGAGCACCAGATGGGCATCAAGGAGGGCGGCAACCTGGCCATCACCGCCGGTGCCGGCCCCATGGGCCTCGGCGCCCTCACCTACGCCCTCCACGCCGACCGCCGGCCCGGCCTCGTGGTGGTCACCGACATCGACCAGGAGCGCCTCGACCGCGCGGCCGCGCTGTTCGACCCGGCAACGGTCAAGGAGGAGTGCGGCATCGAGCTGCACTTCGTGAACACCGGGCTCCTCGACGACCCTGTGGCCGAGCTCCGCGCCATCACCGGCGGCGCGGGCTACGACGACGTGCTCTGCTACGCCCCGGTCGCGGCCGTGGTCACGCAGTCCTCCGCCATCCTCGGCCGCGACGGCTGCCTGAACTTCTTCGCCGGCCCCACCGACCCGAACTTCTCGGCGCCCATGAACTTCTACGACGTGCACTACAACAGCACCCACGTCATGGGCACCACGGGCGGCAACACCGCCGACATGGTGGAGTCGCTCGAGCTCTCGGCCGACGGCCGCATCGACCCGGCCGTCATGGTCACCCACGTGGGAGGCCTCGACGCCGCAGCGGGGGCCACGCTCGACCTGCCGTCCATCCCCGGCGGCAAGAAGCTCATCTACACGCACGTGAGCATGCCGCTCACCGCCATCGCCGACTTCCGCGACCTCGCCGCCGAGGACCCGCGCTTCGGCGAGCTGGCCGCCATCGTGGAGGCCAACAACGGCCTGTGGTGCGCCGCCGCGGAGCGCTACCTGCTTGATAACTGGGACCCCATCGACGCTTGATCGCGTCTGCGGGAGGCCCCGCGGGGCAGCGCCTGACGGCCTGCCCTGTGGGGCTTTTCAGTTTGGCTCCACCGTCGCCGGACCCCCTTGCGAAACGATGGTATTTTCCTTTTGGAACGACAATTGCCGAGCCGAGGGGGGCGGCATGAGGGAGCGACCCATGACCCAGGAGATGCACCAGCGGCGCGATCGCATCGTCGAGCTCGTCAACCGCCAGGGCAGCGTCTCGTTCGCCCAGGTGAAGCAGGAGCTCCCGGGCGTGAGCGAGATGACGTTGCGCACCGACCTCAAGGCCCTGGACGCCGACCGCCGCATCGTGCGCATCCACGGCGGGGCCCGGTCCGTGGGCTACGTGGTGGGCACCGACGACCTCCTCGACCACCGCACGGTGCGCAACGTCGAGGCCAAGGAGGCCATCGCCGCCAAGGCCGTGGCCCTCGTACGTCCGGACAGCTGCGTGTGCATCGACTCCGGGTCCACCACCACGGCGCTCGCGGCCCGCATGCCCGACGAGCGCCTGCTCGCCTTCACCAACAGCCTCACGGTGGCCGGCGAGCTCGCCCGCCTCGCGAACCCCCAGACCCATGTGTTCGGGGGAACCCTCAACCGCTTCTCCCGCTGCATGAACGGAAGCGCCGTGGTCGAGGCCGTGCGGGACGTGCACTTCGACACGTTCTTCTTCGGCGTCACCAACTACAGCGACTCCATGGGGTTCACCTGCGGATCCGAGGAGGAGGCCCGGTTCAAGCGGGCCTGCATCGCGCAGGCGGACACCGTGGTGGCCCTCATGGACGGCTCCAAGGTGGGTCCCCGGGGGACCTTCCACATCTGCGGCCTCGACGCCGTGGACACGGTGGTGGGCGACGACCGCCTGCCTGCCGGCTTCTGCGAGGCGTGCTCCGAGCACGGGGTCGACGTCCTCTAACACAGCACACAGACTAGAAGGGATTGGCCATGATCTACACCGTCACGCTCAACCCGGCCCTCGACAAGACCATCTACGTGGACGGGTTCGCCGTCGACGAGGTCAACCGCGTGCGCTCCCTGCGCGAGGACCCGGGCGGCAAGGGCATCAACGTGACCAAGGTGGTGGACGCCCTCGGCGGGTCGTCCCGCGCCCTGGCCCT
>CBCSOI010000090.1:0-6168 GCA_965141595.1 uncultured Atopobiaceae bacterium
CCGAGCACCTCGTAGTAATCGCGATGTTGAACTTCAGCCACGGACGTGCAGGCCCCTTTCCCGCCCCTCGCTCACAGAAGGCGCCGCGCCCCGGGGCGGCGGCACGGCACCTGTAGGACTAGTAGATCCAGCCCCGCGGCCCCATGCGGCCCATGGACTGCGAGCAGCTCATGAGCAGCGTGAGGAACAGGGCGATGAAGAAGCCGTTGGAGAGGCCGGCGAGCACCTGGGTGCCGGCGTTTCTCCACCAGACGCCGTTGTGCTTTGCCAGGCCGCCGCGGACGACCATGAACAGGCCGATGACCAGCGGCACGACGATGATGAAGGCGATGGAGGGGAGCACGTTGAAGAACGCCCCCATGGCGATGAACGGCAGCACGAAACCGACGAGCTGGAAACCGAGGGCGGCCTCGGGAGCCAGCCGCTCCGCGGGCACGCCCACGCGCACCACGAGGTCGCCGGTCTCGCCGCCGTTGGTGCCGGCGTTGCCCATGCCGGGCACGCGCACGGTGTCGCCGTCGTGGGAGCCGGCCGGGATGTCCACCACGACCTCGGAGGCCGAGAGAACGCGGCCGGAGCCGCCGCAGGCGTGGCAGGGGTCCGCCACCACGCGGCCGGTGCCCTCGCACTCGGGGCACTGCACCTGCATGGCGCCGAAGCCCATGCCGCCGAAGATGGACGAGAGGTCGACGTCGATGGTGCCGGTGCCGCCGCAGGTGGGGCACACCTTAGCGTGCTCGGCCTCCTCCGAGCCCGAGCCGTGGCAGACCTCGCAGGTGACGTAGCGTTGGTAGGTGATGCCGCGGCGGCTGCCGGCGGCTGCCGTCTTGGCGTCGAGGTCCATCTGGTAGACGACGTCGGCGCCGCCCTGGGGGTTGTAGGCGGGGGTGCGGCGGCGCGTCTGGGTGCCGAAGCCCCCGAAGCCGGCGCCGAACGGGAACCCGCCGAAGCCGCCGGTGTACCCGCCGCCGAAGGGCGACTGCGGCGCGCCGGAGGACGGGGACCCCGCGAAGGGAACACCCGAGCGCATGGCGTCGTAGCGACGGCGCTTGGTGTCGTCGGAGAGCACCGCGTAGGCCTCGGAGACCTCCTTGAAGCGCTCCTCGGCGTCCGGCTCCTTGTTGACGTCGGGATGGAGGGTGCGGGCCTTCTTCTGGAAGGCGCGGCGGATCTCCTCCGTGGTGGCGTCCTGGGAGACGCCGAGGATCTCGTAGTAGTTCTTGTCGGTCATGGCAGACATGGGCTGCATGGCTCCTGTCGTCGGTGTGGTGTCGGGCCTTTGCCGTGGCACAAACGTTCGCAACCTCACATCTTAGCGCGAAGGACGCAGGTTTCCCAACAACCACGGGGTATGCGCAAACGTGAAGCGCCCGCGCCCCGGGACGGGGTGCGGGCGCTACAGAGGGTGCGCCGGGAGTACCGCCGGGCCTACAGGACGTCCTCGACGGCATCCTCGACCAGCGCCATGTCCACCGTGGGCTCGAAGCGTGCGACCACGGCGCCGTCGCGGTCCACGAGGAACTTGGTGAAGTTCCACTTGATGTCGTCGTTGGAGGCGTAGTCGGGGTCCACGTTCTCCTTGAGGTAGCCGTCCATGAAGTCGGCCTTCTCGCCGGTGAAGCCGGTGAAGCCCTTGGCCTCCTTGAGGAAGGCGTAGAGGGGCAGCTGGCCGTCGCCGTTGACCTCGGACTTCCTGTACTGCTGGTACGGGGTGCCGAAGGTCATGGTGCAGAACTCGTGGATCTCGTCGTCGGTGCCGGGGGCCTGGTGGCCGAACTGGTCGCAGGGGATGTCGACGATCTCGAGGCCCTGGTCGTGGTAGGCGTCGTAGAGGTTCTTGAGGTCCTCGTACTGCGGGGTGAAGCCGCAGCCGGTGGCCGAGTTGACGATGAGCATGGGGCGGCCGCGGAACTCGGAGAGGCTGACCTCGGTGCCGTCGGGCTTCTCAAGGGTGAAATCGTAGATGGTGGCCATGGTTGCTCCTTTTGCAGGGGGGTTGTTGCCGAGGGGATTCCTACCCACCCGATGGGGATTCAGCCGTGGGACCGCGGCGGCGTGGTGCCGGTGTGTGGGGGGGGGCGGCGTGCGGCGACTGGCCATGAATGCGCGACCATGCTGCGAAGCCGCCCCGATGCGCGATGCTGCGCCGCGAAGGGACTCCAGTGCGCGATACGGTGCAGCGAAAGGCGGCGAGTGCGCGACCTCTCCGCCAAACAGCCCCGATGCGCGGTTGTTTGACCCCCAAAGGCCGCCAATGCGCGAAAACGGCCCGAAATCGCGCATCGGCGGCCCTTCACTGCAGATTTGCCGCGCATTGGAGAGCATTCGCCGAAGCCGCGCACTGGGGGACTTTGGCCGAATCGGCCGAGTAGCAGGGCCGATGAGGGCACCCTCCCCCCGCTGAACCCGGGGCTCCGTCACCTGGACCTCCCCTCCCTGCGACGGAGCCCCGTGCTCATGGCCCAGCCGTGCAACGAGCGTTTATATGCAGCAAGTAGCTCAATCGGAGGGCACGGCAGACAGCAGGAGGTTCAGAGCCAGGGAGCGAGGTCGACCTCCTCTGCCACACGGCGATTTTCAACGATGTTTGAGCTATTCTCCTTAAGCCCGGTCTCTTCGAACACGCCGATGAATCGATAGGCATTGCGGCCCAACTCGTCTAGACCCTGAGCAAACGTTATGCGCGCTATATCGTCGCCAGCACCACTCAATTCATGCTCGTACTCTGAATACAGCGTCTCTCCGTCCTGAGAAATTACATTTGTAATTCCAAACGCCGCTGAGGAAAAGGACCCGTCCGGCATCTCGATGCCCAGCTTCGGACACCATAGATAATAGTTCTGATAATGCAGAGAAAAGAAGCACCTCTGCATGCGCTTCGTGTCACGTCCAAAGCAGCGATAGACATCCGAGATCGTGCGGAAGGCCAGACCGTCCGAGATTCTGATGACGCCCCGTTCCCTGCAGATCTCCCAAGGAGGGGTGCCCGGCATCCAAGGTTCGGGCCGCAGTTTTCTCATGCGCTGGCGAATGAGCCTCACCGCTCGGTCGATGTCGTGCTCCATCTGCTCGTAGGAGCCAAACGCCCTGATGTGCACGGCCTCGTACCCGGCGTCTTCGGACACGGCATTGAGGCGAGCCGCGATGTCTTTCTCCCTGAGCCGGTCGTTGAGCTGCTGCGCCTTGTTGAGATGGTATGCCTCGTCGCATTCGATGCCCACGTTCACGGCTGGAAAGTAAAGGTCGATAAGCGCATAGCCGTTGTCACGCCGCACGTAGCGCTGCGTCTCCGGTTGCAATGTGGGCTCTGCCAGCCGCTGCCACACGGCATTGACGACGTAGTTCTCGTAATCCTTGCGTTTTGTGCGCGAAAGGACGCGAACTAGGTAGTCGCGCCTCGCGTCATCGACCGCCCTCGAGTCTCGGTTCTTCTTCCCTGATGCCATTGCGATCCTCTCTGCTCGTCCACAAAAGCATTTGACGACAAAGGCCCGGCCGCCCCTCCGTGAGTGCAGCCGGGCCGATAGCACGTAGGTGACGATACGACCCCTACGACAGACTCCACTTCGGGTAGTTCTCGTCGAAGTCCGCCTTGTGGGCATCCACACCATTGTCGTTGTCGTCGCGGTGCAGGCGCGCGATGATCTCATCCTCGTGGGGGACGGGGTCCTCGTACTGCACGTCGATGGACCACGCCTCGTAAAGGGTCGTCGCCCGTGCGCCCAGGTCGTCGCAAAGAGTCCCCAGGGCCACCGCCTGCTCGTAGTACGTGGAACCCTCCGGCAGGTTGCCCATCATGAGGTAGTCCATGAGCGGCATGTAGATGGCGGCGATGTCCTCGAGGTTGCGGTAGGCCTCGGTTCCGTAGACCTCCCGCTGAACCAAGGGGGCCGTCAGGTAGCTCTCCTCGAACCGCTCGTAGTCGCGGTCGAGCTCGTCGTCGATCACCGCAAGGGAGTCATAGACGCCCTTGAGGAGGGCCGCGGTCCTCTCGTCGTCCGTCCCGTCCTCCGGGACGGCCACATCCCACGGCTCCCAATCGGCGCCCACCGGGGTCCAACCGCCGTCGGTCGTCGCGGGTGCCGCGGAGGCGTCCGTGTTCCCCACGTAGAGCACGGCCCGATTCCCCAAAGGTATGAGCTGGAGCTTCTTGTCACCCTCGGACACCTGCGCCCAGAGAGCAACGCCACCGTTGTCGAACTGGAACGAGACGGGAAGCTCGGACCCGGCGGAATCCCGCACCGTCCCGGAGAGGGCGTACCTGACACCGAACTCCTCGTAGGAGCCGTCGTCTTCCGCCGCCCCCATGCGGGAGACCGCGTTGCTCGCGGTTCGCATGCCACGGAACTCCTCGGAGACCTGGAGCGACTCCCCGTCGAACCCGATGGAGGAGAGGAGCTCCTTGACCGTGGCCTCGTCGGTCCCGTCGAAGCCCGAAGGGCAGTAGGTCTCTGCAACGATGAGACTCATTCCACTGGACGGAAGACCTCCCGCCGCTTCGGAGACGGGGCTTTCGTAGGCCTCAAAGAACGTTGGGGTCCACGAGCCTCCGTACGACACCGCGCCCTCGTCACTCGAGACGTCGACGTCCAGCATCCACTCCTGGTCGTCGCCATAGCCCCTCATGTAGAGCGCGAGGCCGTGGTCGCTCACACGAACACCGGTCGTACTGTCGTTGAACGGGAAGAGCCCCTCGACACCGTCGATGTAACCGCTCTCGTCAGCGCCCGATCCGACGAGCCCCGCCAGGTCGGGCATCTGGCCCGACTCGTGGACGAACGGGTCGGGGGCTGGGCGGAGAAGGAGCCAGGCACACGCGCACGCAGCCGCCAGGAGAACCACGGTCGCGCCCGCCACGACAAGCGCCACACGCTTCCTAGGCCTTTTCTCCTGCGCGATGACCTCGTCTGCTGCACTAGTCATGGTCACTCCCCCTCCCCGACAGCGACGGCGGCGTTCGCGTCGGAATACATGGTTATGACGGACCCGTCGGAGGCCTGGAGCTCCATGACCTCGGTGGGATAGGAGGCGATCCGCGTGTCATCGATCGACAGGACTTCGAACCTCTCGATCATGTCCTGGTTGAGCGACCCACCAAGGGAATAGTCCCGCCCATCAGGCGACATGTAGCGAACCCAGAAAGCGCTGAGCGTCAGCATGTGGTCCGCACCGTCGTACGACCAGTTGCACGAACCGTAGACCCTGCCGTCCATCTGGAACTGACGGGCCCAGAACGCGCCGTAGTCCTCAAGCGCGGCATACCCCTCGGAATCCAGGTCTATCGAGCTCATCTGGCCGTTCTGGGAGATGTACCAGGTACCGTAGAGATTCGAGACGTCGCCGAGGTCCTCCTGGGCGAGGGCGAGGGAGGGCTTCTGGGACGTCTCCCCCATCGTCGCCCCCTCACCGCCGAATGAGGGCACATCGGAGAGCGTGTCCATGGCGGTCCCGGTGAGCTCGCTCACCATGGCCTCCTGAGCCGCCTCCACGGTGGAGTAGCAGGTATAGGAGCCTTGTTCGTCACCGAGCGTCACCGTGTCGGCGCCGAAGCTCTCGACACGAAGCGTCCCATGGTCTCCGGGCATCGGCAGCGAGAAGTCCGAGCCCGTGAAGCCGAGCTCGTCGGACGAGTAGACGAGGCACGCCCCATCCCCCTCCTCGTACACGATTTCCCAGCTCCCTTGGAAGACACGGGCCCCGGAGGACATCGTCATGGACCCATCATCGTTGAGGTCGACCCGCGTCTCGCGGGTGAACTCGCTCCACGGGTTCGACCAGTACCACGTGCCGGTAAGCGCGGACCGGGCGTCCTCCACCGCCCGCCAGCGCTCGAAGGCGGGCTTGCCGACGAAATAGACGAGTGCGATGACGGCAGCCGCCGCTGCGACGCAGATGACGGCGTTGGCGATCTTCCTGCCGCTCCCTGGCTTTCTCTTCTGCCCCGGCGTCGGCGGCCCGGACGGCACGGGCGGCTGTCCCCCCAGCGCTGGAAGGGCGGTATCGGGCATATGCATCCCCTCCCTACAGGTTGTCTATGTACGATGCGATCGCCGTGGCGGCCCGGGCGTCCGTGGGCCCCATCGCCGTCACCTCGCAGCTGGAGGAATTCCTCTGCATCACGGTGACGGTGCATACGTCGGTCTTCCTTCCGAGGAAGAAGCCGGCGGC
>CBCSOI010000091.1:0-6109 GCA_965141595.1 uncultured Atopobiaceae bacterium
CCAACAAGCGCAGGTTCTTCGCCGCCGTGCGCGCGGCCGAGACCGGCTCGCTCGTCTCGCCGCCCCTGGGCGCCTCGATCGAGCTCCTGGGCCGCGCCCGCGCCCTCGCGCGCCTGGACGCCGCCATCGCCAAGGTGGCCGCCGGCTCCAGGGAGGCCTAGCCGCCATGCTGCCCAGCGCCTTCGAGGTCCTCGGCCCCGTGATGGTGGGCCCCTCCAGCTCCCACACGGCGGGCGCGCTGCGCCTGGCCCGCGTGGCCCGCGAGATCGCCCCCGGACGGGTGGCCTCGGTGGAGTTCACGCTCTACAACTCGTTCGCCCGGACCTACCTGGGGCACGGCACCGACAAGGCGCTGGTGGCCGGGATGCTCGGCCTCGACACGGACGACGGGCGCATCCGCGACTCCTTCTCCCTCGCCGAGGAGGCCGGCCTCGCCTTCTCGTTCCGCACGTCCGACGAGGGGACGGGCCTGCACCCCAACACGGTGGACATCGCCATGGGCCTCGCCGGCGGCGGGTCGCTCACGGTACGCGGCGAGTCCGTGGGCGGCGGCCGCGTACGGCTCAGCGCCGTGGGCGGCGTGGCCGTGGACGTGGCCGGCGAGTACCCCACGCTCTTCGTGCACCACGTGGACCGCCCGGGCGTCCTGGCGCGCCTCACGGGGGCCCTCTCGGCGGCCTCCATCAACATCGCCACCATCCGCACGTTCCGCGACAGCCGCGGCGGCGACGCCTACACCGTGGCCGAGCTCGACGAGGCGCTGCCCACCGAGCTCGTGGCCGCCGTGGGCGCCGCACCTGGCGTCATCTTCGCAACGTCGCTCACCATCCCGGGCGCGCTCCCCGTGGCGGCCGAGGGCACGCGCGGTCCCGACTTCGCCTGTGCCGCCGACCTTTTGGCCCTCTGCGAGGAGCGCCATGCCTCCATCGGCTCGGTCATGCGCGCCCGCGAGGCCTGCCTCGCCGTGGGTGGGGCCCGGGCCGCCGACGAGGCCATGGGCCGAGTGCGCCGGGCCATGGAGCTCTCCGTGCGCGCCACCGTGGAGCGCCCCGAACGCTCCCTGGGCGGCTTCCTCCACGGCCAGGCCCGCGCCGTGGACCGCCGCGCCGCAGCCCTCGCCGCACCGCTCCTGGGCGGGACCCTCTCCGCCGCCGTGGCCGGCGCCATGGCGGTGCTCGAGCGCTCCGCGGCCATGGGCGTCATCGTGGCCGCCCCCACCGCGGGCTCTGCCGGCGTCGTCCCCGGCGCCCTCATCGCCTGCGCCGACGCCCTGGGGGCGCAGGAGCGGCTCGAGGGCGCCCTCTGGTGCGCCGCCGCTGTGGGCGCCGTCGTCATGGCCAACGGCAGCGTGTCGGGGGCCGAGGGCGGCTGCCAGGCCGAGGTCGGCACCGCGAGCGCCATGGCCGCGGCAGGCCTCTGCCAGATGCTCTACGGCAGCCCCGAGACCTGCCTCACGGCGGCCTCCATCGCCCTCGGCAACCTCCTGGGCCTCGTGTGCGACCCGGTGGGCGGCCTCGTGGAGTTCCCGTGCCAGAACCGCAACGCCATCGGCGTGGCCAACGCCTTCACCTCCGCCCAGCTGGCGCTCTCCTCCGTGGGGTGCCCCGTGCCCTTCGACGAGGCCGTGCAGGCCATGACGCTCGTGGGCAACGCGCTGCCGGTGAGCCTGCGCGAGACCGCCCAGGGCGGCCTCGCCGCCTGCCCGAGCGCCTGCGCGGCCTGCGGCTCCTGCGACTGAGCCTGATACACCGCTCCGGACGCCCGGATAGCCCGGTCTCGGTCTTTGGGTAGGGACCCCCTTTGAGACGACCCCGTACCCGAGAGGAGCAGCCCGTGGCCCTGGCACCCCAGCAGTCGCCCGGCACCGACGCCGCGCCCGATGTCGTCGCCTACCGCACCAAGGGCGAGGCCGTCGCGGCGCTCCAGGCTTGGGAGGAGGGGCGCGCCGTGCCCACCGGCCACGAGGCCGACGGGCGCTCCGCCAAGGCCAAGCCGGACCGCAAGGGCATCCTCGTGGGGGCCCTGTTCATGGCCGCCGTGTTCGGCTCGCTCCTGATCTACATCCGTACCACCGGGGAGGGTCCTGCCCTCGTGGGGGCCCTGGGCCGCGTGGAGGCCCCCTGGGTCTGGGCCACCTTCGCCGTCATGGTGGCCTACCTGGCCTTCGGCACGCTCGCGTTCGTCACCACGGTGGCGGTGACCCCGGACGCCCCTGCGGGCGTGCTCGACCTGTGCTCGGTGGAGGCCGCCGGCACGCTCTTCGGCAACCTCACGCCCATGATGGCCGGGTCCGTGCCCGGCCAGATCTGGCGCCTGGTCAAGAGCGGTCTCGGGTTCGGCGCCGCCAGCGCCGTGCAGATCACGCGGTTCCTCATGTTCCAGCTGGCCGAGATCGTGCTCGGCGGCGTGCTGCTCGCCCTCACGTGGGGGCACTTCTACGCCCAGGTGGGGACCGTCATGTTCGTGAACCTGGCCATCTTCGCCTTCAAGGCAGCCCAGATGGCCGTGCTGCTCGCCGCCTGCCTGTTCCCCGACTGGGTGACCAAGGTGGCCCTCTCGGCCCTGGACCTCGTGGACCGCAGAAACCTCTTCGGCCTCCGCAGCCGCACCGAGGGCTGGCGCTCCTCCGTGAGGACGCAGGTGGCGCGGTTCTCCTCGACGTTCCGCACGGCCGTTCGCCACCGAGGCACCATGGCCGTCATGCTCGCGTTCTCCATGGCGCAGCAGGCCTGCCTCTGGGCGTCGCCATGGTTCGTGCTCCAGGCCTTCGGCATACGTCAGGACCCGCTCCTCACCTGCGCAGCGGGGTCCCTCGTGCAGTTCGTGGCGAGCTCCATCCCACTGCCAGGGGGCACCGGCGGCGTCGAGGCGTCGTTCGCGCTGTTCCTGGGGCCGGTGTTCGGCTCGTCCGCCACGGCCGGCTACCTCGTGTGGCGGCTCGTGACCTTCTACGGCTACACCGCACTCTGCGGTGCGGCTACCATGGTCTCCACCAAGCCGTCCTCCCCCACCGTGCGCCAGCGGATGCGCGGGCTCGTGGGGCGGCTCGGATCCTGACGCCGCGACCGGGGAGGACCCATGGACAGGACCCTGTACCTCTGCGGAGGATGCTTCTGGGGCATCGAGCACCTGATGGAGGGTATGCCGGGCGTGACGTCCACCGAGGTGGGCTATGCCAACGGGAGCCGGCCTGAGGACGCCGTCTACGAGCGCGTGTGCGCCGGCGGCACCGGGTTCAGGGAGTGCGTGCGCTGCACCTTCCGCGGCGGGGACGACGTCGCGAGGCGCCTGCTTTTCTCGTTTTTCGCCGTCATCGACCCCACGGCCCGGAACCGCCAGGGCAACGACGTGGGCGAGCAGTACCAGGCAGGCGTCTTCTGGGAGCCGGGCGACGGGGAGACGGAACGCGAGGTTCTCGCCGTCGCCGGGTCCGTGGCGAGAAGGCACCCCGGGTTCGCCGTGGAGCTGGGCCCCGTGGAGAGCTTCTATCCCGCCGAGGGCTACCACCAGCGCTACCTGGACCGCAACCCCGGCGGTTACTGCCACGTGGCACCGGGGCTCATCCGCGCGCTGCAGGACGGCACGGTTGACCCGGCGGAGGGCTACCGGCTATCGTAGGCGGCTTCCCCAGGCTCCCCAGGCTGCCGCCAGGCTGTCACCTTGGCCGGGCTCTCTCGCTGTCACCTTGGCCAGACTCTCTCGCTGTCACTTTGGTCGGGCCCGTCGGCCGTCACACAGGCCCACGTGGGCAGGCACGGGTATCGGGCGGCCGTCGTTTCCGACCGTTCGCTGCATGGGTTTCTCGGACGTCCGGACGTTCGCTGCATGGATATCCATACATCGAGCGCTCGGATGCCGGTGCGGGGCATGCAACAAACGCCCGGATGCAACGAGGACGCGGGTACGGGCGGTACCCCGCCGGAGATCGCCCAGCCAGAAGCCCCGGCCTCAGCGCCTACGGCCGCGCCTGGACACCGAGACGTGCGCCACGCGGCCCTTGCGGGTGCGGAACCTCTGCCAGCGCTGGTAGATGGAGCGGCGGTGCGACGAGCGCAGCGTGGTGAGGGGCAGGGCCACGATGGTGGGGATGAAGAACGTGATGAGGCGCCAGACGATGAACCCGGCGGCGGCCGCGCTGCCGAAGATGGGGCCGAAGAAGAGGGCGAAGCCCGCCTCGTTGCCGCCGGTTCCGCCCGGCAGCGGCACGGAGTTGCCGATCATCTGCACCATGGAGGCCGCGGCGAGGCACGTGACAAAGTCCGCGTCGCCGCCGAAGGCATGGAGCACGAACCACGGCACGGCGTAGAACGCCAGCATCTGCCCCAGCGTCACCAGGAGGGTGAGGGCGAGGGACTCCTTGTGGCGGAACGAGTCGCGGAAGGTGCCGCCGAACGACATCACCTGCGTCTGGAGGACGTCCTCGTAGCGCTCCACGCGCTCGCGGGAGAGCCAGCCGTGGCGGCTGGCGAATCCCAGCCCCCAGTGTCCCACGCGGTTGACGAAGCGCGGGAAGAGGCACACACAGAGCAGGCCGAGCGCCTGGGCCGTCTGGATGATGAAGACGACGATGTTGACGAAGACGATGTCGCCGTAGGTGCCGAGGAAGAAGTCGAACCGCAGGAGCAGCAGGACGGCGGCGACCACGACCTCGCCGGCCTGGTAGATGACGAAGCGCGTGAGCTGCGTGGCGGAGGCCTCGCCCACATCGAGGCCGGCCTGGGTGAGGCGGAAGATCTGGGCCGGCATGGTGCCCGTGCTCATGGGCGTGAGGTTGCCGAAGAGCACGCCGTTGGCCTCCACGGACATGCAGTCGCGCAGGCCCAGGGGGCTGTCGGGGTCGATGTAGGCCGCCAGCACGAATGCCAGCGAGCCGAAGGCGAAGTTGAGCCCCATGACGAGGAGCCCCGCCACGAACCAGCCGGCCTCGGCGTTGTGGAGCGCGTGGACGAACTCGTCGAACTGCCCCGAGACCACGATCCAGAGCATGTTGACGGCGAGCACAGCGGCCATGAACAGGGCACCCTTGCGGGCCTTGGCCTTGTCGCGGCTCTCCTCCTCCCCCACGCGGGTGCGCGGGCCCGAGGAGGCCTTCTTGGCCTTGGGGACAGGTTTCGCCGCCGCTTTGGAACCGGACTTGGCCTTCCTTGGGGCGCGGTGCGATGCGCCGGTCACGCCGATGCGGAGGCCCTTGGGCTTGGTGCGGGGACCGGGCACGGGGTCGGGAGGGACGTCGGGGGCGGAGGCGGTGCCGGCAGGCGCGACGGGCGTCTCGTCGTCGACGTCGAAGAAGCCCAGGGCGTCCTCCAGGGGCTGCTCGGCGGCCTCGAGGGCCTGGGGCGCGGGGCCGTCGGCGGGAAGGTCCAGGCCATCCACGTCCACGACGGGGTCGGCGGGACGGTCCACGGGGACGTCGCCGGAAGGCGCGGTGCCGACCCCGTCGCGACGTCCCTCTTCCATGCCCCTCCCCTCTCCGACGGCTTTCCTCAAGCTCATTCTGATGGTTATACCTGAACCGCCGGGCACCCCGACGCTGTGCCGTGCGCTCCATGGGAAAAGCGGGGCAGCAGGGGTGTCGACGCGCGAACGCGGTCGATAGGTGCCGACGCCCCGCCGTTCCATGGGGCAGGCTCTGCGACGGCTCCGTATAGGGGCTTCGCGGCACCCTGTTGGCGGGCGAGCGGACGAACGGCCTTGCACCCGGGGCCCTTTGACCCCGCTCGCTTCCCTGTGCCAGATGGCCGATGCCCGCCGCGCGGAGCGGAAGACCCTGCTCCGCACCTCGACGCTCTAGATGCGCAGTGATCCGCGCCACTCCGCATCAAGGCCACTCGAGCTGCGCGGCAGTGCACCCCACCCCGCAATCTCGACACACGGCTCGCGGGGCAGACCCGCCTGTCCCACGTCTCGATCCCAAATCCGGAGCGTGGTCTCATTGGCGGGAAGCCGGCATCGCCCCGCCCCTTGCCGTTGGGCGACGAACGGCCTTTTCGCTCTCAACGCAATCCGCCCACCGGCACATAAGAACGCGGGCCCCGAAGGGCCCGCGATGACGTTTGGTAGCCCGTACCAGATTCGAACTGGTGATCTCCGCCTTGAGAGGGCGGCGTCC
>CBCSOI010000092.1:0-5989 GCA_965141595.1 uncultured Atopobiaceae bacterium
GAAGACCCCCAAGCGCCCGAAGTACGCCTGCCAGAGCCTGGCGCCGCCCACCTCGGCAAGCTCGCGCTCGCTCGGCTGCACCTTGACGATGACCACGAGGACGAGCGAGCCCACCCAGAGGGCGAGCGTGGTGTAGAAGGGCGCCATGGCGCTGCCGTTGTTGGCCACGGGATACACGGCGTTGCGCTCGAGCTCCACCGGGGCCGAGAGGAACGTCGCCAGGGCCTCGGGGTCGTTGCCGAGCACCTGGCGCAGCTGCTCCATGTCGCCCGAGGCCAGCGCCGCGTCGATGCGCCCCTGGAGCGCGCGGAGGTCGGCGCCCCCGGCGGCGCGGTCGTCGGCGGTGCCGTTCAGCTCGTCGCGGATGGAGGAGAGGTCCGCGGCGGCGTCGCCGGAGACCTTGGAGAGGCTCGCCATGGACGACGACAGCGACGCCTGCACCCCGGCGGCGTCGTCGCTCGCGCCGTCCACGGCCGCGGCCAGCGACCCCAGGGAGCGGCCGAGGGTGTCGCCGTAGGTCTCGTCGGCGGCCGTGAGGTCGCCCCTGGCCTTGGCCACGAGCTCGTCCACGGACTTCCTGGCGGCCTCGGCGTCGGTGACGCCGGTGCGCAGGTCGTCGGCGGTCCTGTCGAGCGCCGCGCCGAGGTCCCCCAGGGTCTCTGAGGCGGAGGAGAGCGACGAGAGGGCCCGCTCGGCGGCCGCGATGGCACGGTCGGCGGCGGCGAGGGCGGCGCGCTCCTGGGCGGTGATCGAGCCGTCGGCGGAGGCCGCCTCGTCGAGGGCGTCGCGGATGGACTGCAGCTGGTCGCGCTGGGCCGTGAAGCCGGCCACGAGCTCGTCCACGGCCTGCTTGCGCTCCTGGGCCGTACCGGCCGCCTTCTCGAGGCCGTCGGCCACCTGGCCCGTCCGGGCGCCGGCGTCGGAGAACGCGGCGTCGACCTTGTCCTGTACCCCCGTCAGGGAGTCGGCTCCGTCCGAGAGCGAGCCTCGGATGGCGGAGTCGGCGGAGTCGAGGGCGCCGTCGGCCGCGCGCACGCCGTCGGCCGCCTGGGAGAGGGCTTCCGGGAGCGCGTCGCCCTCGGGCTCGGCGCGATCGAGGAGCCCCTGGGCGCCCGAGACCAGGGAGGCCGCGGAGTCCACGAGCGAGGCGTAGGCGCGGGCGTCGTCCGCCGTATGGTCGAGGGAGTCCGCGGTCGACCCCACGCTCTCGCGGAGCCGTGTGGCCAGCGACGCGATGGCGTCGGAGTCCAGGTAGTCGGAGAGCGAGCCCAAGGCCGAGGTCCCCACCTTGCCCACGGTCTCCACGAACGTGGTGTCGATCTGCTCGCGGAGGGCCGTAGAGGCCTTGTCGGTCACGACGTTGGCGATGGCGTTCTCCTTCTCGTTGCTGTAGAACTCCAGCGTCGGCTTGGCGGCGTCGGCGTCCAGCACGCCCAGGAGGTCGCGGGAGAAGTCGGGCGGGATGACGATGGCGGCGTAGTAGGTGCCCGCCTCGAGGCCGGCCATGGCGTCGTCCTTGTCGGTGATGACCCAGCCGATCTGGTCGTTCTCGCGCAGGGCGCCCGTGACCTTCTCGCCCACGTTGATGTCCATGGGCATGAGCTCGCTCGTGTAGCCCTCGTCGGTGTTGGCGACGGCCACCTTGAGGTTCCGCGTGTTGGCGTAGGGGTCCCAGCTGCCCGCGATGTTGAACCACGCGTAGAGCGACGGCACGATCACGAGCCCGATGCACACGATGCCGGCGATGACGTTCATGGTGCCGTGGCGCACGTCCAGGCAGAAGATCTTCCAGACCTTCCTCATCGGCCGTCACCCCCCTTCGCCTTGTCGTCACCCGGGTCGTCGTCGCCCCCGCGGTCGCGCTCCAAGAGACGTGCCAGGCGCTTCTTGGGCCAGCCCATCTTGGAGAAGGGGGCGATGGGCGCCACCTCGCGGTTGAGGCTCTCGCCCACCATCTCGAGGAGCCGGTCGCGGGGCATGGTGGTCAGGTCGGTCTTCTCGTTCATGCGCTCGTGGAGGTACTCGACCGTCACGAGGAAGCAGATGAGCGCGAGGATGGCGCAGATCCACACCACGAGGACGACGAACTTCACCTCGGGGCCCGCCACGAACATCGGGACGAGCAGCACGGTGGAGCAGAGCACGAGGCAGCGGAAGCCCACGCGTACCATGGCTTGGTAGTGGGCGTTGAACCAGGTGCAGCGCTCCTCGAAGACCTTGCGGTAGGAGTCCTGGTCGAGGGCTGCCTTGAGCAGGGTCGCCAGGCGGAAGTGCGCCTCGGGCGGCTCGGTGCGCTCGCAGATCATGAGGTCGGTGTCGCGGAGCTTGGCGTCGAAGAGCCGGTTGATGTTGAGCAGGTAGCGGCGGAGCACCACGCCGACGAGCAGCGACGGCACCACGAACAGCAGGAGCATGAGCAGGTCGTGGCCGTAGTGGCCGTCGTAGAAGCCGGCGATGGCCTCGCGCATGGCGTTGTTGCCGTAGGTGAAGGGCAGCCACGGTGAGAGGGCGCGGAAGAAGTCGGGCTGCATCTGGATGGGGTAGAGGCCCGACGAGCCCGGAATCTGCAGGATGACGATCAGCACGGCGAGCGCCTTGCCCACGTGCTTGAAGGCCACGGCGAGCGCGTAGATCATGTTCACGTAGACGAACGACTCCACGATGCCCGCGAACACGAACGCGACGGGGCTCACGCACTGGATGCCCAGCGCGAGGTCGCCCACGCAGGTGATGACGGCCTGGAGCACGCCCACCACGAACAGCAGGAGCCACCGGCCGAAGTAGGCCTCCCAGGGCTTGAGGTCCTCGAGGCCCTCGCGGTCCACCTCGAGCTTGTAGATGGACACGAGCACGAACCCGCCCACGAAGAGCGCGAGGTCCGTGTAGAAGGGCGTCACGCCGGACCCGTAGTTGGCCACGGGGTAGACGGCCCTCTCCTCGATGGAGACCGGCGAGCCCATGAAGTCGGCCAGGGTCTCGGCGTCCACGCCCTCCATGGAGCGCAGGGCGTCGAAGGCCTGGGAGCTCGTGACGGCGGAGAGGTCGGCCGAGAGGGAGTCGAGCGTGCCCATGGCGCCGTCGAGGGCCTCGCGGGTGTTGGCGAGGGCGCCGTCGGCCTGCCCCACGGTGGCGGTGAGCTGGGAGAGCGACCCCTTGGCCCCCTCGATGGACGTGGCGAGCGACGAGAGCAGCCCCTGGAGCGTGGACCCGGCGCCCGAGAAGTCGTCCATGGCCTCGCCGGCCTGGGGCAGGGCGTTCTCGGAGAGGTCCCTGCGGGTGGCGAGCAGGCCGTCGGCCGCAGCCTGCACGGCGTCGTTGGCCTCGGCCGCGCCGCTGTCTGCCGCGGAGGCGGCGTTCTTGACGGTGGAGGAGAGCTCGCCTAGGCGGTCGAGGGCCTGCTGCTGGGCGTCGAGCTGCTCCTGGATGCGTGCCGACTGCTCCTGGAGCCGCTGCTTGAGCTCGGCGACGCGGTCGCCGAGGGGACCGTCGGCCGGGAGGTCCGCCACGGCCTGGTCGAGGCGCTGCTTGGCCTGGGCGAGGCTGTCCTGGGCGGACTGCAGCTGGGCCGCGGCGGAGTCCACGGTGGCCTGGGCGCCGCCGATGTCGCCGGCCAGGGCGCCGATGTCGTGGGACGCCGTGGACGAGATGCCCGCCACCGTGGTGGCGCCGCCCACGAGCGCGGCGTCGAGGTCCTTCGAGAGCGAGCGCGCCTGGGCGCGGGCCTCGGTGAGCTGGGAGAGCGCCGAGCCCAGGGTGCCCGTGGAGCCCGACACGGTGGAGGAGAGGCTGTCGAGGACGCCCTGGGCGTCCTCGGTCGCGGCCACGGCCGAGGCGCAGGTGCCGCGGGTCTCGTCCACGAGGCCGGCGATGGTCTCCAGGTCGCCCCTGGCCTCGCGGATGCGCGCCGACGCGCTACCGGCCGCCCCCTGCGTGCCGTCCGCGACGTCGCCCGCCAGGGCCTTGGCCCTCTCGGTCACGACGTCGGTGACGGGGGAGACGAACTGCTCGTTGACGGTGCTCTCCACCGCCGACGCGCCGGAGTCGGTCACCTTGGGGGCGACGGCGTTGAGCTTCTCGTTGACGTAGTACTCGAGCCTGGGGCGGTCGAGCTCGCCCGTGACCACCGAGGCGAGGTCGGCCGAGAAGTCCTCGGGGATGACGATGGCGGCGTAGTAGCGGCCGGAGTCCACGCCCGAGAGGGCCTCGTCGCGGTCCACGAACGTCCAGCCGAGCCTGTGGTTGTCCTCGAGGGCGTCCACCACGGCCTGGCCGATGTCCACGTGGCCCTGACCCTCCACGTCCGCGCCCGCGTCGTCGTTGGCCACGGCGACGGCGATGGAGCCCGTGTTGCCGTACGGGTCCCAGTTGGCGAGGATGTTGAACCACGCGTAGAGCGCCGGGATGACCGCCACCCCGAGCGTGACCACGACGGCCACGGGGTTCTTGAGGATGCGGACGACGTCCCGCCTGAAGATGAGAAGTATGTTGTGCACGCGTCTCCCCACGGATCGGTATGGGGCCGGTGGGCCCTCCTCGAAACAAACCAGTATGGTCCGTGCGGGCCGGGGCGTACGCCGGACCCGTCTCTTGTATTCCAGCCGCACCGGTTCTTTGCCCAAAACCCGGGGTCGCGGTACGCTCTTCGGGCTCTCGGGGCAAAAAGGGACCCCGAGGGACGTTTTTCCCGGAATGCTCCAAACCTGCCGGGGTACTAACGAGGGGACTGTTTTCGCCGCACGAGGCGGCACGGCGCCGCAAAGGAGAACCTATGGCCACTGAGACCCACTACTTCACCTCCGAGAGCGTTACCGAGGGGCACCCCGACAAGATCTGCGACCAGGTCTCCGACGCCATCCTCGACGCCATCCTCGCCAAGGAGGCGGACCTCGAGGCCAAGGGCTACGTCTCCCCGTCCGGTCGCCACGCCGACGTCGACGCCGTGCGCTGCGCCTGCGAGACCTTTGTGACCACCGGCACCGTGCTCGTGGCCGGCGAGATCCGCACCCAGGCCTACGTGGACGTGCAGCGCATCGCCCGCGACGTCATCCGCGAGATCGGCTACGACGACCCCGCCTACGGCTTCGACGCCGACACCTGCGGCGTCATCAACATGATCCACGAGCAGTCTCCCGACATCGCCATGGGCGTCGACGAGTCCTACGGCGCCCAGCGCGGCGAGGCCGCCGAGCTCGAGGACCGCATCGGCGCCGGCGACCAGGGCATGATGTTCGGCTACGCCACCGACGAGACCGACGCCCTCATGCCCATGCCCGTCTACCTGGCCCAGCGCCTCTCCGAGCGCCTGGCCGAGGTGCGCAAGGACGGCACCGTGCCGTACCTGCGCCCCGACGGCAAGACCCAGGTCACCGTCCGGTACGAGGACGACAGGCCCGTGGCCGTGACCGCCGTGGTCGTCTCCACGCAGCACGACCCCTCCGTCGAGTCCATGGACGTCATCAAGAACGACATGATCGAGCACGTCATCTCGCCGGTCCTCGACGGAGAGGGCATCGACTGGTCCGACGCCGAGATCTACGTCAACCCCACCGGCCGCTTCGTCGTGGGCGGCCCCATGGGCGACACCGGCCTCACCGGTCGCAAGATCATCGTCGACACCTACGGCGGCATGGGCCGTCACGGCGGCGGCGCCTTCTCCGGCAAGGACGCCACCAAGGTGGACCGCTCCGCCGCCTACGCCGCCCGCTGGGTGGCCAAGAACGTCGTGGCCGCCGGCCTCGCCAAGCGCTGCGAGGTGGAGCTGGCCTACGCCATCGGCGTGGCGTACCCCATCTCCGTGCTGGTGGACACCCACGACACCGGCGTGGTCCCCGACGCCGTGATCGAGCAGGCCGTCAAGGAGGTCTTCGACCTGCGTCCCGGCGCCATCATCCGGGACCTCAGGCTGCGTCGCCCGATCTTCCGCAAGACGGCCGCCTACGGCCACTTCGGCCGCGAGGACGCCGACTTCACCTGGGAGGCCACCAACAAG
>CBCSOI010000093.1:0-5987 GCA_965141595.1 uncultured Atopobiaceae bacterium
ACCGGCACCGTCGTCGATGCCTCGCAGCCGGGCGCCGTCGTGCTCGACGTGCGCGGCGTGGGCTACGAGCTCGGCGTCTCCCGCACCACGGCGGCCGACCTCCCGGCGCCGGGCACACCGGGCGTCACGCTCCTCACCCGGCTCAGGGTGAGCGAGAACGCCGTGGCGCTGTTCGGCTTCTCCACCCGCGAGGAGCGCGCCGTGTTCGACCGCCTGGTGCAGATCCCCAAGGTGGGGCCGGCCCTGGCCCTCAAGATTCTCTCGTCGTTCACGCCCCGGCAGCTCGCCGAGGTGGTGGCGTGCCAGGACGTGGGCCGCATGACGGCGGTGCCGGGCGTGGGCAAGAAGTCCGCTCCCCGGCTCCTGCTCGACCTCGCCCAGGCCTTCTCCAAGGACCCCGAGCTCAAGGCCATCGCCTCCGCCGCCACGCCCCTCGACCTCGTGGGCGCGGGCACGGCGCCCGCAGGTGGGCCGTCCGTGGTCGAGGAGGCCACGGCGGCGCTCCTCGGCATGGGCCTCACGCCCCAGGAGGCCGAGGTCGTCTTCGAGGGCCTGCCCGACGGCGCCACCGTCGAGCAGGCGGTGCGCTACGCACTCAAGCGTATCGGGGGACGCCCGTGATGTGGGAGGCCGACGCCGGGAGGGACCTCTTCGCGGACGGTGCCGGCAACCACGTGACAGGCCAGCGGCGCCCGGTGTCTGCGGACCTCGCCGCCGAGGACCTCGACATCGAGCGCGGCCTCAGGCCCCAGACGCTCGAGGACTACTGCGGCCAGAGCCGCGTGAAGGAGAACCTCCGGGTGCTCATCGACGCCGCCTCCTCGCGCAACGAGCCCTTGGACCACGTGCTCTTCTCGGGCCCCCCGGGCCTGGGGAAGACCACGCTGGCGGCCGTCGTGGCCAACGAGATGGGCGGCACGCTGCACACCACGTCGGGCCCGGCCATCACGCGCCCCGTTGAGCTCTCGGCTACCCTGACTAATCTCGGCGAGGGCGACGTCCTGTTCATCGACGAGATCCACCGCCTCAGCCGCAACGTGGAGGAGATCCTCTACTCGGCCATGGAGGATTTCTTCCTGGACATCATCATGGGCGACGGTCCCGGCGCCCGCTCCATGCGGTTCGAGATCCCGCCGTTCACGCTCGTGGGCGCCACCACGCGCACGGGCCTGCTCACGGGTCCCCTGCGCGACCGCTTCGGCATCTCGTACCGGCTCGACTACTACACGGTGGACGAGCTCACGCAGATCGTGCTGCGCTCCGCCGGCATCCTGGGCGTGGACATCGACCTCCCTGGCGCCCAGGAGGTGGCCAGCCGGAGCCGCGGCACGCCGCGCCTGGCCAACCGCCTCCTCAAGCGCGTGCGGGACTACGCCCAGGTGCGCGCCCAGGGCACGGTCACGTGGCAGGTGGCCGCCGAGGCCCTGGCCTTCTTCGAGATAGACGAGCTGGGCCTCGACTGGATGGACACCAAGATCCTGCGCGCCCTGGCGGAGACGTTCCGCGGCCGCGCCGTGGGGCTGTCCACCCTGGCGAGCGCGGTGGGGGAGGACCCCTCCACCATCGAGGAGGTCTACGAGCCGTTCCTGCTTCAGCAGGGGCTCATGGTACGCACGCCCCAAGGGCGCCAGGCCACCCTGGCCGCCTTCGAGCACCTGTCGGTCGCACCGCCGGTTTCCTGAAATAAAACCGGTGTAGGATAGGAGAACCATGCTGCAGAGAGACTACCTGGCCAAGGTCATAGAGTCGTTCACCAAGCGCACGTCCGAGACGTTGCGTGACGCCGTCGTGCTGCGCTCCGACGAGGGGGTGTCGGAGACCGAGGACGCCCTCGGGGAGCTCATGGAGCTCGACCCGGCGATGTTTCTCTCCCTCGCTCCCGACTCCATGGTCACCATGATGAGGCTCGGGGGCAACGGCGAGGCCGTGGGGGACTTCGTGGCCTACGTCCTCAACGCGTTGGCCGACGCCTCGCTCATCTCGGGGGACCGCGACACCGCGCGCCTCCGCCGCGACCAGGCCCGCGCCGTGGCCCTGGCCTTCGGCGTGAGCCGCGACGTCGTGCCCGAGCAGTACGCCGAGGTCGACCGCGACATCCAGCGGGCGCGCAGCGAGGCCGGCATCGGCTAGGTCCCACGGAGCATGGAGGCTCACCGTTCGCACGACGAGATGGGAGAGACATGCCTTCTGACATCGAGATCGCCCAGGCGGCCAACCCCGACCCCATAGCCGAGGTCGCCGCACGGCTCGGGATCCCCGAGGAGGACCTCGTCCCCTACGGCCGTGACAAGGCCAAGGTGGACATCGGGGTCCTGCGCGAGGGGGGCGGCCACCGGGCCAAGCTCGTCCTCGTGACCGCCATCAACCCCACGCCGGCCGGCGAGGGCAAGACCACCACCACCATCGGCCTGGCCGACGCCATGCGGCGCTTGGGGACCAACGCCGTGGTGGCCCTGCGCGAACCGTCCCTTGGCCCCGTCTTCGGCATCAAGGGCGGCGCGGCCGGCGGCGGCTACGCCCAGGTGGTGCCCATGGAGGACATCAACCTCCACTTCACGGGAGACTTCCATGCCATCGGAGCGGCCAACAACCTCCTGGCCGCCATGATCGACAACCACATCAAGCAGGGCAACGAGCTCGGCATCGACCCACGGCGCATCACCTGGCGCCGCTGCGTCGACATGAACGACCGCCAGCTTCGCAACATCGTGGACGGCCTGGGCGGCGTGGCCGACGGCATGCCCCGCCAGGACGGCTTCGACATCACGGTCGCCTCCGAGGTCATGGCCGTGCTCTGCCTGTCCTCCTCCATCACCGACCTCAAGGAGCGCCTCGCACGCATCGTCGTGGGCTACACCTTCGACCGCGAGCCAGTCCGGGCCGGCGACCTCCACGCCCAAGGGGCCATGTGCGCCCTGCTCAAGGACGCCCTCATGCCCAACCTCGTGCAGACCCTCGAGGGCACCCCGGCCTTCGTGCACGGCGGCCCCTTCGCCAACATCGCCCACGGCTGCAACTCGGTCATGGCCACGCGCATGGCGCTGCACTACGGCGACGTCGCCATCACCGAGGCGGGCTTCGGCGCGGACCTCGGCGCCGAGAAGTTCTGCGATATCACCTGCCGCATGGGCGGCTTCGCCCCCGATGCCGTGGTCGTCGTGGCCACGGTGCGCGCCCTCAAGTACAACGGCGGCCAGCCCAAGGCCGACCTCGGCACCGAGGACCTCGACGCCCTCGCCGCGGGCATGCCCAACCTCTTGCGCCATGTCTCCAACATGCGCGACGTCTACGGCCTTCCCTGCGTGGTGGCGATCAACAGGTTCCCCACGGACACCGAGGCCGAGCTCGCGCTCGTGGAGGAGGCCTGCCGCAAAGAGGGTGTGGACGTGCGCCTCTCCGAGGTGTGGGCCAAGGGCGGCGAGGGCGGCCTCGAGCTCGCCCGCGAGGTCCTGCGCCTGGTGGGGGAGCCCAACGACTTCGACTACGCCTACCCCAGCGGAACGCCCGTGCGCCGCGCCGTGGAGGCCGTGGCCAGGCGCGTGTACCGCGCCGACGGCGTGGACTTCACGCCCCAGGCCCTCCGCCAGCTCGCCGAGCTCGACCGCAACGGCTTCGGCAACCTGCCGGTGTGCATCGCCAAGACCCAGTACTCCTTCACGGACGACCAGTCCAGGCTCGGCGCCCCCGAGGGGTTCCGCATCACGGTCCGCGAGGTCAAGGTGGATGCCGGCGCCGGTTTCGTGGTGGTGCTCACGGGCGCCATCATGACCATGCCGGGCCTGCCCCGGCACCCGGCGGCGGAGTCTATCGACGTCGACGAGACCGGGCGCATCACGGGCCTCTTCTAGGTAACCTATCGACGTCCGTCGTTGGGTTGTCAAGGTGTTTTTCAGTGAAGATGTGACGATGGCGGGGTTGGCCGCGTGGCCGGCCCCGCCTTCTGCTCCGGGCGGTATGCCCAGCTCAGCGGCCCGGCGCGTGCGCCCACGGTCCCGGGGCGCAAAAACGTGCGCGTCAGGGCGCGGTTCTTGGGTCTGCGGTCGGGGGTTTCGGTTAAACTAACCCATGCCCTTGCGGGGTGTCTCACCCCGGGGGCGTTTGTTCAAGCGCGCATGCGCGCACCATGGTTGCCCTAAGCCAAGGGCAACAGAAAGAAAGGCACGTCATGGCTCACGGTACTGTTAAGTGGTTCAACCCGGACAAGGGCTACGGCTTCATCTCTCGCGAGGACGGGGACGACCTGTTCGTCCACTACTCCGAGATCCAGATGGACGGCTTCAAGACCCTCGACGAGGGTCAGGTCGTCGAGTTCGACATCACCACCGGCCAGAACGGCAAGCTCCAGGCCTCCAACGTCCGCAAGGCGTAGCGTAGGGTCTGACCTGCCTCTCGAAGGCACGCCGTACGGGGGCCGCACCCAACCGGGTGCGGCCCCCGTTTCTTTTTTGCGGCCCGCGGGGTCCCGCGGGCCCGTGAGGGTACATAGTCCCCGAGAAACGCGGGGACAGCCGCCTGACCGAACCGTCGAGAGGAGCCGCGCTGTGCGCATCGCCTTCGTCATGGACGACCTCGGGGTCCACTCCAACGGGACCTCCGTGACCGCCCGGCGCTACGCCCGTGCCCTCAGGGCCCAGGGCCACGAGGTGCGTCTCGTGGGCGTAGGAGCCGAGGGGGACGACGCCTTCCCGGTGCCGGAGCGCCACATCCCCGTGGTGACACCGGTGTCGGCGCGCTGCGGCTTCCGGTTCGGCGAGCCGGACCCGGACGTGCTCGACCGCGCCCTCGACGGCGTGGACCTCGTGCACCTCTTCCTCCCGTTCGCCTTGGAGCGAAAGGCCCTCCGGTGGGCGCGTTCCCACGGCGTGGCAGCCTCCGCGGCCTTCCATCTGCAGCCCGAGAACGTCACCTACAACGCCGGCATCGGCGGGGCTCCCCCGGTGTGCGACGCCGTGTACGCGCTGTTCCGCCGCTGGCTCTACGACGACGTGCGCCACATCCACTGCCCCAGCGAGATGATCGCGGGGCGCCTCGCCGACCACGGCTACCGCGCCCGCACCACCGTGATCTCCAACGGCGTGCCCGACCCCTTCGTGCCCGGGGGCGCGCCGGCCCCGACCTTCGACGCGGACGGCCTGGTCCACGTGGTCACCGTGGGCCGCCTCGCGGCCGAGAAGAACCAGGCGACCATCCTGCGCGCCGTGGGCCTCAGCCGGTACCGGGACCGCATCAAGCTCCACATCTGTGGCTCCGGTCCCCAGAGGCGCTCCCTCGAGCGCCTGGGGTCCCTGCTCCCGGTGCCGCCGTCGTTCGAGTTCCACGACACGGCCGGTCTCGTGGCGCTGGAGCAGGCGAGTCCCTTCTACGTGCACGCCTCCGTGGCGGACATCGAGGCCATCTCGGTCCTCGAGGCCCTGGCCTGCGGCTGCGTCCCCATCATCGGCGAGTCGCCCCAGAGCGCGCCCGCGGCCTTCGCCCTCACCCCCGAGAGCCTCTTCCCGGCCCGGGATGCCCAGGCGCTCGCCGACCGTCTCGACCGGTGGATCGAGCACCCGGACGAGCGTGCCGCGATGTCGGCCCGCTACGTCGCCGAGGGAGAGTCCATGCGCGTCTCGCGGTGCTGCGAGCGGTTCGCGGCCTTCGCCGAGGGCGCCGTGGCGGAGGATGTGGCGCTCGGCCTTGCCGCGGCGGGCGGGCGATGAGCGCGGGGCGCCCCCTCAACCCGGCCGAGACCCCGGCGCACCGTCACCTCCGTCGGGCGCTCTACCGGGCGGTCCTGCCGATCCTGGCCGTGCATCTGAGGCTCTGGTACGGGTTCCGCGTGCGCCGCGCCCCCGGGGCGGCGACGGACCTCTCCGACTGCGTGGTCGTGGCCAACCACGTGTGTGTCCTCGACGCCCCCATGGTGGCCGTGGCCGCGCGCCCCGCCGTGGTGAGGTTCCTCTCCCTGGCTCAGAACGGCAGGAACCGCCTGTACGGGCCCACCGTCC
>CBCSOI010000094.1:0-5903 GCA_965141595.1 uncultured Atopobiaceae bacterium
TCCACCACCAGCCCCCCGCGCTCCCCGCGCCACTCCCGACGGTCGCGGGCCTTGGCGTAGGCCTCCGTGAGGTCCACTTGGGCCACCAGCGGGTAGCGGGTGTCGGGCCAGTCGATGGCGAGGAACGACAGCGGGTTGTCCGCCACCAGTTCGAAGGCGCGGTCGCGGTCGAAGACGTCCAGTGGCGCCGAGACCTGGCGCCCCACCAGTCGGGGCGCCGGCCTCAGGCAGCGGAACGGGGTGAGCTCCATGGCGGCTACCGGTAGAGGTCCAGCAGGCCGTCGCGGGCCGCCGGCACGCCCTCGAGCTCGCGTTCGGGCCTGGCGGCGGCCACGTACCAGTCCCAGATGTCGTCCAGGGCCGGGGTTGCCACGCCGGCGGCGGCCGCCACGTCGCGGATGGCCTTGAGGCCGTAGGCGAAGTCCGCCGAGAAGTAGCGCGACGAGAAGTCCGGCACCCAGCGGCCTGCGTCCGTCTCCCTCATGGGTGAGCGCAGCCCCGCGAAGGCCGGGATGTGCGAGATCTTGCGCGTCATGGACGGCACGTCGGGGCTCTCGTAGTGCTCGGTGAGCGGACGCACCCCGGAGAGGTCGAGCTCGGGCAGGGCGGCGCACACGGCCTGGACCTCGGCGTCGGCGGCGAGCAGGGCCTCGGACGCGGCATCGTCCCAACCCTCGTAGAACAGGTAGTTCTCGGGGTAGGAGACGCCGGGCGCCCAGTCGGAGAACATCGTGCGGATGCGCGACGTGTGCAGCACCGGGTTGGACGGCGTGAGCGTCATGGCCAGGTAGCTGCCCAGGCACGTCACCGGCATCCGGAAGAGGTCGGCGAGCTCGCCCGCCACCTCCGGCGTCTCGGACGACGGGATGGCTGCCACCTGCAGGGACGGCTTGCGGCCCAGCTCGTAGACGCTGCGGCCGCGCTCGGCGATGCGGGCCACCGAGTGCACGCGCTGGAGGCCGCACACCACGGCTCCGGCCTCGAGCAGCCCGTCGCAGAAGAACTCGGCGTCGGCGCCGGGGACGAAGCACACACGCTGGCCCGGCTCCACGAGGGGCGCGAGCTCGGCGCACAGGCGCCCGAACAGGTAGACCGGGTAGGTCACGAAGACGTAGCGCGCGCCGGCGGCCCCCTCGGCGAGACTGTCCGTCACACAGGCGAGCTCGCCGGTAGACAGCACGTCGCCGTCAGGCGCGAGCACGTCCACCGTGCGGGACCACTCCTGCGGCCGCGACGTCACCACGGCCACCTCGTGGCCCCGGGCGGCGAACTCCGCCGCCATGAGCATGCCGACGTTGCCGGCACCCACGACACAGACCCTCACTGGCCCCTCCTAACCCAGGTACCCGTGGAGCGCGGCCACGAGCCTGTCGTCGTCGGCCCGGTCGCGCACGGCGATGCGCACGAACTGGCGCCCGTCGCGCACCACCTTGGCCGAGAGGTCCTTGATGAAGAGCTCCCGCTCGCACAGCAGGCGCTCGGTGAGCTCGGAGGCCGTCATGCCGCCCTCGAGCTCCACGAACAGGTAGTTCGCCTGGCTCGGCATCACGCGCAGGTGCGGCACGGCGGCCAGCTCCGCGGCGAAGCGCGCCCGCTCGGCGCGGACCTCGTCGAGGCTGCGGGCGTAGTCGGCCTTGTACTTCTCGGCGACCTGCAGGTAGAACTCCGCGAGAGAGTTGATGTTCCAGATGGCCACGTCGCCCTTGAGGGCGTCGACGAGCCCCTTGTCGGCCGAGGCCGCCACGCCCAGGCGCAGGCCCGGCACGCCGTAGCTCTTGGAGATGGACTTCACCACCACCATGTGGGGGAAGCGCGCCAGGCGCCCCTCGTCGAGGAAGCTGTTGCCCGGCTCCTCGGCGAAGTCCGCGAACGACTCGTCGTACACCAGGCGCACGCCGTTGTCCTCGCACCACTGGGCCACCCGGCAGACGTCCTCCACCGGCAGGTAGTTGCCCGTGGGGTTGTCGGGGTTGATGAGCACGAGCTGGCGCACAGGGTGCTCGGAGAAGAAGGAGACGATATCGTCGGCCGTGTAGGCGAAGTCAGGGTCGGAGGGCACGTAGGTCACGGCGTCGGCGGCGCGGCCACGGTTGGGGTACTCCTCGAACGTGGGCCGGATGTGGCCGCAGGGGCCCTCGACGGCGGCGTCGGGGTTCTCGAAGAGCGCCTTGATGAGCTCGGCGGCGCCGTTGCCCACCACCACGTGGTCCTGGGACACGCCGAAGTTCTTGGCCGTGAGCAGCGAGTTCACGCGCATGCCCGAGGGGTACTGGGTCACGAGGGTCTCGAAGCTGGCCTTCATCTCGTCCATGAGGCGCTTGGGCGGGTAGAACGGGTTCACGAGGTAGCAGAAGTCCACGAGGTGCGGGTAGCGCCAGTAGCCGCCGTAGCGCGAGGCCACGAGCCGGGTGCGCACCTCCTCGCCCACGGCGAACATGGACTCGGCGATGTCGAGGTCCTGCAGGTCGTCGATCTCGTACCACTTCTGGCCGGTGAGACGCTTGGCCAGGATCTCGCTCGTGTCGACCATGGTGATGACACGGAGCACCTGCTCGTAGTACTCGTTGTTGCCCAGGGCCTGGCTGTAGGCCTTGAGGAACGGCACGTAGACGTTGCGCGAGAACTCCTTCGAGAACTTGTAGATGTTGACCGTCTTGTAGTAACGGTCCATGTCCTCGAAGCGGAACCGCTTGCCCGGCACGAACGACAGGATCGAGTCGTCGTCGTCCAGCGTGACCACGGTGCCGTCCATCCAGCTCTCGTACTTGTCGACGAGGGCGAGCGTGGGCCTCGGGTCGTCCACGAGCTCGGAGAGCACGCCCTCCTCGAAGATGAGGTCGCTCTCCAAAAGGAGGGTGTCGTCCTCCTGGAGCTGCCCGGCGGCCAGGGCCAGCGAGTAGATGTTGTTGGTGCGGTCGTAGACGGGGTTGTCCACGAACTCGATGGGCGTGGCCACGTCGAGGGTGGAGATGTAGTCCTTGAGCTTGTCGGCCTCGTAGCCCACCACGATGACGATGCGCGAGAGCCCCAGACGGTCGAGCTGGGTGAGGGCGCGCTCGATCATGGTGACGCCGTTGACCTTGACCATGCACTTGGTGTTGTGGGCGGTGAGCGACTTCAGGCGCTTGCCCATGCCGGCGGCGAGAATCAGTCCTTGCATTGCCTCTCCTCAGCGTTGGGGGTGTTCACGACGTAGCGGGGGTCCATGGCCTGGAGCTCCGCGAGGGAGTCGATCTCGGCGATGTCGTCGAAGGTCACGGCCTCCACGTGCACGTCGTAGCGGTCGCGGGCCAGCACGCAGGGGACGTCGTCCCAGAAGCGCTGGCGGTTGGTCTCCTCGGCGAAGGCCACGGGCAGGTCCTCGGCCAGGCGGGCGCCGTCCTCGGCGGTCCAGTAGCTCACGCCGAACATGTGGTAGCAGTCGGTGCCGCCGCGGTGCAGGTCGAGGATGCGGCCGTCGGCGTCGGCGTCGAAGCACCAGTCCTCGGTGGATGCCACGGGGACGCCCAGATAGCACGACCGGTAGCGGTAGGGCGTGATGAGGGCCGGGTTCTTGATGTAGAGGTCGCTCTCGAACACGTAGGCGTTGCGGAAGCGGTCGCCCGCGGCCACGGCGCTCGAGATGTTGTTGGTGGAGTCGAAGAGTGGGTTGTAGACCAGCTCCACCTGGGGCCAGCGGCGGCGCAGCAGCTCGAACTGCTCGGCGCGGTAGCCGGTGACCACGCAGATGCTCTCGATGCCGGCGTCCACCAGGGGTTTGATTATGGTGTCGATGATGGGTGTGCCGCAGACGTCCACCAGGGGCTTGGGCGTGTTGACGGTGATGGGCGCCAGCCGGCTGCCCAGGCCGCTGGCCAGAAGCACCGCCTGGCGGGCACGGTAGGGCTCGAGGTCCGCCAGGTCGGCCTCGGTGGCCGTGCCCGACCTCCAGCGGTCCACGCGCTCGTCGAACTCTGCTCGGGTGAGCGTGCTCACAGGGCTGCTCCCTCCTGGGCGCGCTCCGGCGCCCCGATGCGTCTCTCGGCGGCGGCCGAGAAGGTCTTGGCCGCCTTGTACCAAACGTAGAGCCACTCGCCCACGGGGTTGCCCATGGCCTCCTTGTACATGGCCCACACATACCAGTACCAGCCCACCACGGCCACGGCCGAGAGGAAGCGCGCCTCCTCGGCGTCGGTGGCGGGGCGTCCCAGGTAGACCGGCAGGACGGCCAGGGCCTCGTCGACGGAGTAGCCCGAGCCCTGGGCCACGAAGTTGCCCAGGTCGCAGAACGGGTCGCCCATGGCGGCGTACTCCCAGTCGATGAGGCGCATGGCGTCGTCGGTCACCAGCAGGTTGGGGCCGTAGAAGTCGTTGTGGCAGAGCACCGGGTCGCCGGCGTCCGCGGCCATGGCGCGGGCGAGCACGGCCACGCGGGCGGCCAGGCCGTCGAAGTCGCGCGGCAGCGGGTAGTCTCGGCGGCGGAGGAGCCCGGCGATCTTGGTGCCCTCCTCGAAGAAGTCGAATGACCAAGGCGACGTGGCGCCGCTTTCGTGGAGCCGGCGCACGAGGGCCAGGGCCCGCCCCACGTCGCGGGGGTCGCGGTAGTCGAAGTCCCGGCAGCCCTCCACGAACCGCGAGACCTTCCAGCCCTGCTCGGGGTCCTCGAAGACGTAGGTGTCGTCGAGGCCGAGGTCGCGCGCCACGGCCAGCGCATGGGCCTCGGCGGCGCGGTTCACGATCTGCTCGGTGCCGGCGCCGGGATGGCGGTAGATGTAGCGGGTGCCGCCCACGGAGAAGACCGTGGAGAGGTTGGTGAGGCCGGCCGAGACGGGCTCCAGGCCGCAGATCTCGTCACGGGGGCAGCCCAGCGTGGCGCAGATGTTCTCGAGGATCGCGGAGTCCACGTTGGCGAAAAAGTCGCGGTCGAAGGCCATGAGGTCGCCGAGGTAGTCGAACTCGAAGACCGTGCCGGCCGGCAGCTCCTCCACGGCCATGGGGAGCTCGGCGGCGTGCTCGGCGAAGACCTGCTCCCAGAGCTTGGGGGCCGTGGCCGGGAGGTCGTACTCCTCGCCGAGGATGGCGAGGTAGCGCTCCGCGAAGGCACGGTCGAGGTAGGCGGGACCCAGCAGGTAGAGCCCACCGTCGCCGCCGCGGGACACGTGCGCGATGTGCCCCTGGGGGTCGAGCGTGACGACCTGCTCCTCGGTGGGCCCTGCGGCGCGGCAGACCGAGAAGACCGACTCGTAGCGGTAGGGGCGGAAGGGGTTCTCGCAGAAGTACTCGTCGGACGACACCACGTAGGAGTTGCCGAGCCAGGCACGCGCGGCCCAGACCGAGCCGTTGTTGTTGCGGGAGGCGTGGTCGGGGTTCTCCACCAGGGTGACACCGAAGTCCTCCTCGAGGTAGAAGAAGGCCTCCTTCATGTGGCCCACCACCACGACGACGTCTTGGATGCCGGCAGTGTGGAGCTGGCGGATCTGGCGCTCCACGAGCACCTCGCCGCGGACCTCGAAGGCGGCCTTGGGGCGCTCGAACGACAGCGGCGACAGGCGCGTACCGGCGCCGGCCGCGAGGATCACGGCGTTGCGCACGCGGTAGGGCTCGAGGGCGGCGAGGCCGGGCTCGGTGGGGGCGCCGTCCGGGGCGAGGAGGCCGTCGGCACGCAGGGCGTGAACGGCCTTGTTGACCGAGCCCACCGAGACTCGGTTGGCCGCCGCGACGGCGCGCTGGGAGCGGGGGCCGTTGAACGCCGCATCCTGGAGCACGGCGAACTCGAAGCGGGTGAGGGTGCGCGGGGACAGGGGTCTCTCCTTTGGTGCGAGCCTGTGTTCCGCGGTGTTCACGGCAACACAGGTGAATATCGTTGGTGAACATCATAGCCCCGGGCAGAACGCACCTCCCGGGGACGCGGACCCCTCCACCCA
>CBCSOI010000095.1:0-5898 GCA_965141595.1 uncultured Atopobiaceae bacterium
GGCTCGGTGGCCGCCGTCGTGGACGCCCACGACCCCGACGTGGTCATGCATATGCCCCGCGTCTACCGCGAGGACGAGGGCAGGTTCGTCCCGCAGGCCGACAGGGAGCTTGCCCATAAGGTCAACGGCCGGCCCCGCGCCGAGGCCCTGCACGCCGTCGTGGCGGCCGGCGCCATGCAGCGCGCCGTGTGGACCAAGGTGGTGCGCCGCTCCCTCATCGAGGACAACGCCCTGCTCTTCCCCGTGGGCAAGCGCAACGAGGACACCGAGTGGACCGCCGGGCTCATCGCCTGCGCCCGCTCCTACGGCTGGGTGGACGGGTCGTTCTACGCCTATCGCAAGGGCACCGGCACGGCCCAGACCTCCAAACCCGTCACGACCCCCATGGTGGACGGGCTCGGCGAGATCGCGGCCTGCTACGGCGAGGTGTACCGCGGCATCGGCGACGTCGACCCGGCCTACGGCGAGGCCTGCGAGTCGTACCTCGCCTACCCGCTCATGGTCTGGATGGGCCAGGCCGCGAGCCTGGGCATCCTCCGCAACGGGGACCTCTACGGCCGCCTCAAGGGTCTGGCCCCCGACATCCTGCGGCCGGACGTCGACCCGGGCGCCCACCTAGCCGCCACGTCCTACCGTCTCCTGGGCTTCGGCCCCACCTGCCGCCTCCTGGGCATGGCCTACCGGGTCGCCTCGCACCGGGGGTAGTTCCGGGACACCCGCCCCGGCGAGACCGCGGCGTCAGGAGAAGAACACCGACTCCCGGAAGAACTCGTCGGCCGGCGCCGTGCCCACCAGCGCCCCGTCGAAGACCATGGAGACCGTCGTGCAGCAGTCGCGGGCGAACGACAGGTCGTGGGTGGCCGCCACCACGACGGCGCCGGCGGCGGCCCGCTCCGCCACGAGGGCGGCCACCGTCTCCCGCGCGGCGCGGTCCAGGCCCTTCACGGGCTCGTCGAGCAGCAGCGTCTGTGGGCGGCAGAGCAGCACCTTGGCCACGGCCAGGAGCTGGCGCTGGCCGCCCGAGAGCTCGGCCGCGTCGCGGTCCCAGGCGTCGAGGAGCCCCACGCGCGCCGCCATGGCCCGGGCGTCCGCCTCGGAGAACCCGGCCCCCGGACCCCACGCCGTGAGCTCGCCGCCCACGGTGCCGGCGCCGAGCACCTCCCTCGGGTCCTGGGGCACGTAGCCGCGCCGCGCCGCGCCGGCGTCACGCACGCTCCCCCGCCGCGGACGCAGGATCCCGGCAAGCGCCCGCACGAGCGTGGACTTGCCGCACCCGTTGCCGCCCACGAGGGCGCGGACCTCCCCGGAGCGCACCTCTGCCGAGCATCCCGAGAGCACCCACGGCCGGCCTGCCCCGTAGCGCACCCAGAGGTCGCGGGCCTCCAGGGCCACGGCGCCAGGCTCGGGCAGGCGGCAGCGGAGTACGGGCTCCTCGGCGAGGTCGCCGGGCTCCACGGTGCGCACCCCGCCCCCGGCCACCTCCGCGGCCATGGTGGCGTAGGGCACCATCGGGGCCGGGCGGTGGGTGGCCACCACCACGGTGACGCCGAGCTCCCGGTTCACGCGGAAGAGCCCGTGCAGGAACGTGCGCTCCGCCACGGGGTCCAGCTGGGCCGTGGGCTCGTCGAGCAGGAGCACCTGCGGGCTCAGGACCATGGCGGCCGCGAGCACGGCCAGCTGCCGGCGTCCGCCGGAGAGCTCGGCCACCGGGGTGTGGAGCCAGCCGTCGACGCCGAAGAAGCAGCAGGCCTCCGCCAGGCGGCGCCCCATGGCGGCGGGGTCCGTCCCGAGGTTCTCGAGGGCGAAGGCCATCTCGGCCCCCACGGTGTCGCACACGAGCTGGGCGGAGGCGCCCTGGGTCACGAGCCCCAGCGCGAGGGCCGACTCCCTCGCCGAGAGCCTCCCCACGGGGCGGCCGAGCACCTCCACGGAGCCGGCCAGCTCCCCCACCGGCGCCACCTCGGGCTTGGCGAGGCGCAGCAGCGTGGACTTGCCCGACCCCGTGGCACCCACGACCAGGCAGAACGCGCCCCGGGGCACCGAGAGGGACGCCCCGGAGAGCACCGGGTCCCCGAGGGCGCCGGGGGCGGCGACGCCGCCGCCGGGGTCGTCCGCGGGGTAGGAGAACGAGACGTCGCGCCACTCGACGGCGGGCGTGCCCGCGGCGGGGGCCGCCACCTCAGGCCTCCCCGCGCGCCGCGAGGGCGTCCGCAGCCGCCGCGAGGCACGGCAGCGCGAACAGGAGCGCCACAGGCAGGTAGGCGGGCCAGGGGCCGAAGGTGCCCATGGACGGCGAGTAGGTCCAGAGCGAGCCCAGCCAGAGGGCGCAGCCAACGCCCGCGACGGAGGCCGCGGCCACGGCGGCGAGCGCGGACCGGTCGCCGGCGGTCCAGCGCCGGGCACGCCAGTGGGTGCGCCGGCCCGACCCCCACCCGCGCGACGCCATGGACGACGCCCGCTCCACGGACTCGCCCAGCGCCCAGCCCACCATGGCGCCGGTGCGGTCCACGGCGCGGGAGAGGGCTGATGCCGCCCCGCCGTCGCCCGCGCAGGTGCAGGCCGCCTGCGCGTCCTTGGAGGCGCGGGCGCGTGACAGGAGCTCGGGCACGAGGCGCACCACCATGGAGAGGGCGAGGCCCAGCGTGGGCAGCACGTCGCCGAGGAGGTCGCGGAGGTCGTCGGCCGGGAGCACGGCGGCGCACACCCGGGCCCAGAGCATGGCGGCGGCCACCATGGCGCCCATGGCGAGGCCCCATGCCAAGGCCTCGAGACGCACCTCGAGGGGGCCTATGGAGAACAGGGCCGTCTCACCCACCGGCGAGAGGAGGGGGTTCACGACGGTCACGAGGGCCATGAGGGGGAGGGCGGCCGCGAGCGACCCGGCGGTGGCCGCGGCGCCCCGGCACACGAGGGACGACGCCGCCGCGAAGGCGAGCGACAGCGCCAGCACCACGGGCTCGAACGTCCCCATGGCGGCCGTGAGGCAGGCGGCGCACCAGAGGGCCCGCACGGCCGGGTGCGGCGCCGGCCCCGCGGCGCCGCGCGTCCTCGTCTCCACCTTGGCCCCCTTCCGTCGACACCCTAGGGTAGCAGCAGCCGGCCCCGCGGCACGGGAAAGGGCCGGCGCCCCGTCGCGCCGGCCCCGTGTGCGGTGCCCGGGCCCCTGCGGCCGCGACCTAGTATGAGACCACCGTGGTCCCGCGGGGGATGGTGTCGTGGATCCACTTGGCGTCGTCGATGGCCAGGCGCACGCACCCGTGGCTCAGGCTCGCACCCAGGCGGCCGTCCTGCACCACCCGCGTGTAGGGGTTGTACAGGATGGAGTGGAACAGGTAGTCGCCGTGGAACTGCGTCCAGTAGTAGCAGCTGTAGCCCTTGTTCTCGCCGAAGGAGTAGCCCTTGGAACCCACCGAGAAGGTGCCACGCACCGTGGGCGTCGAGGGCTTGCCCGAGCTGCACGTCATGAAGCGCACCTTGGTCCAGCTGCCCCGGCCGCCGCGGTAGACGCCCACGCGGTTGGCGGAGTTGTCGACGAGGATGAGGTAGGGGGTGGGGCTCGAGTAGGACTGGGCGCGCCCGTCCATGCCGGTCTGCACGCTGGGCCGGGCGCGGCGCCCCGAGGCGTCCACCCAGTAGCGTCCGCCGTCGACCCACGCGTTGGTGGCCATGACGCCGGACGACCCCACCCAGTAGGTGCCGGAGACCCAGCGGTTGACCCACATGGCGCCGTCGGGGCCGAGGTAGTACCTGCGGCCGCCCTCGCTGAGCCAACCCCTGCCGATCGACCCCTTGGGACCGTAGGGGCTCCCGGCGCGGCGCAGGAAGTAGGTGCGCCCGCCCTCGCGGAGCCAGCCGATGCCGACGGTGCCCTTGGGGCCGTAGGCACTGCCCGCCCGGCGCAGGAAGTAGGTGTGGCCGCCCTCGGTGAGCCAGCCCGTCCCGACGGTGCCCTTGGGGCCGTAGGGGCTGTTGGCCCGGCGCAGGAAGTAGGTCTGGCCGCCCTCGGTGAGCCAGCCGGAGCCGAGGGACCCCTTGGGGCCGAAGGCGCTGTCGGTGCGGCGCAGCCAGTAGCGCTGACCGGCCACGTCGACCCAGCCCACCCTCATGGCGCCCGAGGCGTCGAGGTAGTAGCGCTGCCCCGCGAGGTCGAGCCAGCCCGTGCGCGCGGCGCCGGTGGCGGGGTCGAGGTAGTAGCGGGTGCCGCCCTCCTCGTACCAGCCGGTGCGCGGGTGCCCCTCTGCGTCGAACCGGTAGCGGAGCCCGTCGACGGTGCGCCAGGCGTTCGCCACGTACGTGCCGTCGGCCAGGTAGTAGCGGCGGGACTGGCCGTGGGCCTCCCAGCCGGCAGGGTGCCGGTAGACGTTGGAGAAGGTCGGGGCCTCGGGAGCGCCGCCGTAGGAGACGGTCGCGACAGGCGCGCCGTCGGGACCGGCGGCGAGGACCACGGAGACGGGCACCGCGCGGGCGTCCACCGTCACCCCGGCCGCCGCGGTGGGGGCCATGCGGAGCGAGAGCGTCGACTCCCCCGTCGCGGCGACCTCCACGGGGGCGAAGGCCACGGTGCCATCGGCGGCGCAGGGGACGGTCTGCACGACGGCGCCGTCGCGGAGGAGCTGGACGGAGAGCTCCCCTGCCTGGAGGGTGCGGCCGGAGAGCGTGACACGCGCGGAGAGGGCCACCGGCACGGCGGCGGCAGGGGCGGGCTCCGGGGCCTCGGGCGCCCCTCCCGTCGCGGTGACGGGCGCCTCGACAGGCACGGGGGCCGCGAGGGGGGCCGTTGCCGCCGCGTCCCCGACGGCGCCGTCGCCGTCCAGCGCCAGGGCGGCGGACGGCGACAGGGCGAGGAGGACGGCGAGCGCCGATGCCGTCAGTGCCGCGGCGACGCGCGGCTGCGTACGAACGTCCATGGGGGTTCCTCTCGTCTCCAAGGGTCTCCCCCACTTTAGACCAAATCTGCATCGGGTCTGTAAATGGGAGACACCCCGAGGAAAACCGACGCCCCTAGATGTAGAGGCGCCCGATACCACGGGGCGTCCCGTGGGCCCACAGGCTCGCCGTACGCACGCCCGCGCCGGGCCACGCCTCGACGATGCGGTCGCCGCCGACGTAGATGGCCACGTGGCCCGGCCAGAAGACGAGGTCGCCGCGCTGGCGCAAGGACACGGGCAGGCGCTGGATCTTTCCGTTGTCCCACACGTTGTTGGCGTCGTGGCTGTGCCAGCCGTTGGGGCCGGTCACCCAGTGGTTGTAGGGGTTGTACTCCCCCATGGACATGCCGGTGGCGTAGGCGCACTGGTAGACGAGGCCGAGGCAGTCGACGCCCACGCCGGGCCTGTGGGAGTAGTTCCACACGTAGGGGGTGCCGATGTACTCGTTGGCCCGCTGCACGAAGGCGTTCACGCAGTCGGCCTTGGACGCGTAGGGGGATATGCGGGAGGGCGTGACGTAGTAGTTGCGCACGACGGACGCCGAGAGGCCCAGGCTCACGGTGCGGCAGGACACCTGGTAGTAGCCCGAGGGGTTCTGCCACCCCTCCTTGCCGGGATGAGCCGGGTCGAGGACGCCGTTGGACCGGAACCAGTACCATGTGCCGCCGTCGCGCACCCAGCCGGTGCGGGCCGCGCCCGTCGCGCGGTCGAGCAGGAAGCGACTGCCGCCGTCGGTGAGCCAGCCCTTTCCGAGCGACCCCCTGGGGCCCCAGGGGCTGCCGGCACGGCGCAGGAAGTAGCGGCGCCCGCCCTCGTCGAGCCAGCCGGAGCCGATGGTGCCCATGGGGCCCCAGGGGTTGTCGGCCCGGCGCAGGAAGTAGCGCTGCCCCCCTTCGTCGAGCCAGCCGGAGCCGAGGGAGCCCCTGGGGCCCCACTGGTTGGCGGCGCGGCGCAGGAAGTAGGTCTGGCC
>CBCSOI010000096.1:0-5872 GCA_965141595.1 uncultured Atopobiaceae bacterium
AGGCCCTCATGGCCGCCAATGCCGGCGCCCGCTATGTGAGCCCGTTCGTGGGCAGGTTCGACGACGTCGCCGAGAGCGGCGTGGACCGCTTGGCCGACGTCGTGGCCGCCGTCTCCAACTACGACTGGTCCGGCAAGAACGTGGACGGCGTCTGCGAGGTCATCTCCGCGAGCCTGCGCACCCCCGAGCATGTGGCCCAGGCCGGCCTCATGGGTGCCGACATCGCCACGGTGCCCTTCGCCACGCTCGAGAAGTGCCTGCACCACCCACTGACCGACGCCGGCCTGGCCGCCTTCGAGGCCGACTGGGCCACGGTGACCGCCGCGGAGTAGGCCGGCATCGGCTGGGCCCGCCCCCCCCCCACCGGCGCCGCCCCTGTCGGCACCGCCTCTATCCGCACCTGAACGCGTTTGAGGGCGACTTCCAATGCGGAGATGTGCGGGAAGTCGCCCTCAGTCGCGTTCAGGGAGGCGGAATCCGTCCCTGGCCGCATTCAGGTGCGGAGAGGGTCACCCTCAGCCGCATTCAGGTGCGGAGGGGTGCGCCAAGTGGCCACCTGGTGCACCGCTGGGCCCCGCTTACCGCCCGGAAGGTGCGCCAAGTGGCCACCTGGTGCAGGTCTGAAGCCCCGGCGCCCGACGGGGGGTGCACCAGGTAGCCACCTGGTGCACCAGGGAGGCATGCGCCCGCCGCCGCGACGCCCCGGCCCCGCCCGCCGTCGTCTTCCCGCCGCGACGCCCCGGCCCCGCCCGCCGTCGTCTTCCCGCCGCGCCGCCGTGCGACGGGTATGCTTGAATCATCCGCTCACCTCGCAGAAGGAGGACCATCCTTGGACACGCGAGACCTCAGGCTCGCCGCCAACGCCATGCGCCACGACGTGATCCGCATGCTGGCACAGAGCAAGTCGGGCCACCCCGGCGGGTCGCTGTCGGCGGCCGACATCGTGGCCGCCCTGTTCTTCTCGGGCGTCCGAGAACCCCGACGACCACACCGGCGACCGGTTCTTCCTCTCCAAGGGCCACGCCGCCCCCATCCTCTACGCCGCCTACCACCGGCTCGGCTGGCTCTCCGACGACGACCTCATGACCCTGCGCCAGCTCGGCTCCAAGCTCCAGGGCCACCCCGACTCCCACGCCTGCCCCGGCGTGGAGGTCTGCTCCGGCTCGCTCGGCCAGGGCCTCTCGGTCTCCGCCGGCTGCGCCCTCGGCCTCAGGCTCGACGCCGCGGCCGCCGGCTGCGCCCCGCGCCAGGTCTTCTGCCTGCTCGGCGACGGCGAGATGCAGGAGGGCTCCAACTGGGAGGCGCTCATGTTCGCCGCCCACCGCGGCCTTGACAACCTCTGCGCCATCCTGGATCTCAACAACCTGCAGATCGACGGCCATGTGACCGACGTCTGCTCCCTCGGCGACATCGACGCCAAGCTCGTGGCCTTCGGCTGGGACGTCACCCGCGTGGACGGCCACGACGTCGCCGCCGTCGTGGACGCCCTCGCCGCCGCTAAGGCCGCCACCGGCGCTCCCCAGGCCGTGGTCTGCGAGACCGTCAAGGGCAAGGGCGTCTCCTTCATGGAGGACCAGGCCTCCTGGCACGGCAACGCGCCGAGCCCCGAGCAGGCCGCCGCCGCCCTCGCCGAGCTCGACGCCGAGCGCGACGCCATCGAGAAGGAGGCCTAAGCCATGGCAGAGACCAAACCCCGCGCCACCCGCGAGGCCTACGGCGCCACGCTCGTGTCGCTCGTCGAGGAGGGCCTGAACGTCTGCGCCGTGGACGCGGACCTCGCCGGCTCCACCAAGCTGGGGGTCCTCGGCGCCGCCTACCCCGACCGCTTCGTGGACGTGGGCATCGCCGAGCAGGACATGGTGGGCGTGGCCTCGGGCCTGTCGCTTACCGGCCGCACCGTGTTCTGCGGCTCGTTCGCCGTGTTCGCCACCGGACGCGCCTACGACCAGGTCCGCAACACCGTGTGCGACTCCGGCCTGAACGTGAAGGTGTGCCCCACCCATGCCGGCATCACCGTGGGCGAGGACGGCGCCACGCACCAGTCGCTCGAGGACATCGGCATGATGCGCGCCCTGCCCCAGATGCGCGTGCTCGTGCCCGCCGACTACGACAGCGCCGCCGCGTGCCTGCGCCTGGCCGCAGCCACGCCGGGCCCCTTCTACGTGCGCATGGGGCGCCACCCCGTGCCGGCCGTCTACGACGGGGGCTTCACCGCCGAGCTCGGCGGCTCGCGCGTGCTCCGCGAGGGCCGCGACGTCGCCATCGTGGCCTGCGGCGTCGAGGTCTCCCAGGCCCTCGCCGCGGCCGACATCCTCGCGGCGGACGGCATCGAGGCCCACGTGGTCGACGCCTACTCCGTGAGCCCGCTCGACGAGGGGACCGTCCTCGCCGCCGCCGAGCGCTGCGGCCGCGTGGTCACGGTCGAGGAGCACAGCACCACCACGGGCCTCGGCGCCGCGGTGGCCGAGCTCCTCGGCGAGAGGCACCCCTGCCCGGTGCACCGCGTGGGCATGACGACGTTCGGCACCTCTGCACCGGCCGCCGACCTGCTCTCGCACTTCGGCCTGGACGCCGAGGGCATCGCCCGCCAGGTCCGGGAGTTCTGCCAGGGCTGACGCCGGCCGCTCGACCGGCACCGCGACCGGCGCCGCATCCGGCCGACCCCGGCCTGCTCCGACGCGGCCCTCTCGCACCACCCCTTTGTCCCACCTGAACGCGGTTGAGGGCGCCCCGTGGCATGGATTCCGTGCCCGGGGCGCCCTTCTTCGTGCCTTTGCGGCAGAAATCCGCCCCTGACCGTGTTCAGGTGCGGGATGGGTCGCCCTCAGCCGCGTTCAGGTGCGAGAGAGGGTGGTGCGGACACGGCCCGGCGTGGGCGACGCTGCCTCACGCCGCCCCGCCGACCCGTGCTTCTGTTTCCATCTGAAAACGGCCTGTTGTCCCCTCCACAGAACCATGACATACTGCCTCCACAAGCATCAGTCCGCGACCGAGGAGGCGGCCCCCATGAACCACGCACCGTCCCCGCGGTCCCTTCTCGCCCTTGCGACCTAGCAAGACGCGAGCACCCAGCACCTTCGAGAGCACGCGTCGCCCTTGGGCCCCACGCGTGCTTTTTCTTGGCGCCGCGGGCCCCGGACCCCGAGGAGGGACCCCATGACCCGCAAGATCGCCATCTTCGACACCACCCTGCGCGACGGCGAGCAGTCGCCCGGCGCCTCCATGAACACCGAGGAGAAGCTCGTGGTGGCCCGCGAGCTCATCCGCATGAAGGTCGACGTCATCGAGGCCGGCTTCCCCATCTCGAGCCCGGGCGACTTCAAGAGCGTGGCCGAGATCGGCCGCCTGGCCGGCGACGAGTGCGTCGTCTGCGGCCTCACCCGCGCCGTGGACCGCGACATCGAGGTCGCCGCCGAGGCCCTCGCCACCGCCAAGCGCCCGCGCATCCACACCGGCCTGGGCGTCTCGCCCTCGCACCTGCGCGACAAGCTGCGCCTCACCGAGGACCAGGCCGTGGAACGCGCCGTCCACGCCGTGCGCTACGCCAAGGGCTTCGTGGACGACGTCGAGTTCTACGCCGAGGACGCCGGCCGCGCCGACATCCCCTTCCTCATCCGCATCGTGCAGGCCGCCGTGGACGCCGGCGCCACCGTCGTGAACATCCCCGACACCACCGGCTACAACCTGCCGTGGGACTTCGGCGCCCGCATCCGCTCCCTCATGGAGAACGTCCGCGGCATCGAGGACGTCACCGTCTCCGTGCACACCCACAACGACCTCGGCATGGCCACGGCGCTGGCCATGGAGGCCGTTCGCAACGGCGCCTCCCAGATCGAGTGCACGATCAACGGCCTCGGCGAGCGCGCCGGCAACACCGCCATGGAGGAGGTGGTCATGGCCATCCGTATGCACGGGAAGGAGCTCGACGCCCACACGGACGTCGACACCCGCGAGCTCACCCGCGCCAGCCGCCTGGTCTCCTCCATCACCGGCATCAACGTGCAGCCCAACAAGGCCATCGTGGGCGCCAACGCCTTCGCCCACAGCTCGGGCATCCACCAGGACGGCGTCCTCAAGGCCCGCGACACCTACGAGATCATCGACCCGGCCGACGTGGGCGCCGGCGGCTCCCAGATCATCCTCTCGGCCCGCAGCGGCCACGCCGCCCTGCGCCACCGCTACGAGGAGCTGGGCTACACCTTCACCGACGTCGAGTTCGAGCCCGTCTACGAGGCCTTCCTCGAGGTGGCCGACAAGAAGAAGGAGGTCTACGACGGCGACCTCGAGTCCATCGTGAACGAGCGCAACCGCGCCGACGAGGCCATCTGGACCCTGGACGCCGTGCAGATCTCCTGCGGCTTCCCCCTCACCCCCACGGCCACCCTCACCCTCATCGGCGAGGACGGCAACCGCACCACCGAGGTCGCCTACGGCACCGGCCCCGTGGACGCCGTCTACAAGGCCGTGGACAAGGTCGTGGGCGTGGGCTGCGACCTCTCGGAGTTCTCGGTCAAGGCCGTCACCCGCGGCATCGACGCCCTCGGCGAGGTCACCGTGCGCGTCACCGGGGACGACGGCGAGGTCTACATCGGCCGCGGTTCCGACGGCGACATCATCGTCTCGAGCTGCCGCGCCTACCTCAACGCCCTCAACCGCCTCATCGCCGACAAGCGCGAGCGTGCCTAGGCACGGCGCGAGTTAGGAGACAACCATGCCCAGGCCCATGACCATGGCCGAGAAGATCCTCGCGGCCCACGCGGGGCTGCCCGAGGTGCACCCGGGGCAGCTCGTGGAGTGCGATCTCGACCTCGTGCTGGCCAACGACATCACCGCCCCCATCGCCATCGACGTGGTGGAGGACCTTGGCCACGGCGTGTGGGACGCCGACCGCGTGTGCCTCGTGCCCGACCACTACGCCCCCAACAAGGACATCAAGAGCGCCGGGCAGACCAAGAGGATGCGCGACTTCGCCCACGCCCAGGGCATCTCCCACTACTGGGAGCAGGGCCGCGCCGGCGTGGAGCACGCGCTGCTCCCCGAGCAGGGCGTCGTGGGCCCCGGCGACCTCGTGATCGGTGCCGACTCCCACACCTGCACCTACGGCGGCATCGGCGCCTTCTCCACCGGCGTGGGCTCCACCGACGCCGGCGTGGGCATGGCGAGCGGCCGCGCCTGGTTCCGCGTGCCCGAGACCCTGCGCGTGGAGCTCGTGGGCGAGCTGCCCGCCTACGTCACGGCCAAGGACGTGATCCTGCACCTCATCGGGCTCATCGGCGTCGACGGCGCCCTCTACCAGGCCCTCGAGTTCGGCGGCCCCGGCGTGGGCGACCTCTCCGTGGAGGGGCGCCTCACCATCGCCAACATGGCCATCGAGGCCGGTGGCAAGGCCGGGCTCTTCGAGGTGGACGACGTCTGCCGCACGTGGCTCGAGGGCCGCTGCGAGCGCCCGTGGACCGAGTACCACCCGGACGCCGACGCCGCCTACGCCCGCACCGTCACCATCGACCTGGCCGAGGTGGAGCCCTGCGTGGCCTGGCCGCACCTGCCCAGCAACGTGCACACCGTGGCCGAGAGCCGCGACATCGCCGTGGACCAGGCCGTGATCGGCAGCTGCACCAACGGCCGCATCGAGGACATGCGCGAGGCCGCCGACGTCCTCGAGGGCCGAGCCGTGGCCCCCGGGGTTCGCTGCATCGTGCTGCCGGCCACCCAGGACGTCTGGCGCCAGTGCGTGGCCGAGGGCCTCATGGACGTCTTTGTGGACGCCGGCTGCGTCGTCTCCACGCCCACCTGCGGCCCGTGCCTGGGCGGCTACATGGGCATCCTCGCCGACGGCGAGCGCTGCATCTCCACCACCAACCGCAACTTCGTG
>CBCSOI010000097.1:0-5869 GCA_965141595.1 uncultured Atopobiaceae bacterium
GAGGCGCATGGCCTCCATGGCCACGACGCCCCGCTCCCTTGCGGCCTCGAACACGCGCGCCGCCTCGGCCCGGGTGGTGCCGAAGGGCTTCTCCACGAGGACGTGCTTGCCGCCCCCGATCATCTGGAGGGCCTGCTCGGCGTGGAGCAGGTTGGGGCTCGCGATGTAGACGGCGTCCACGGAGTCGTCGGCCGCGAGGGCGTCGAGGTCGTCCCAGGCCTTGTCCGCGCCGTGGTCGCGCGACCACTCACGGGCCTTCTCGAGGGAGCGGGAGTAGGCGCCTGCGAAGGTGATGCCGTCGACGAGTCCCACGGCCTCCAGGAACTGGCCGGTGATCATGGACGTGCCGATGGTCGCGATTCTGAGATCTGCCATGGCTTTCCTTTCTTGGGGAATGGCTGAAAGCCATTGTCTCACGACCGGCACCCGTGGTAGGACGGGAACGGGGCGCCCGCCGGGGGCGCCGGTCCGGAGAGGAGCGTGCCGTGGGCGCAACCACCTTCATCGCAAGCGACAACCTCAGGGCGGCCGTCGACTCCGAGGGGGCACAGCTCCTGTCGCTCGCCCTCGACGGCCGCGAGTACCTCTGGCAGGGCGACGGGCGTTGGTGGCCCCGCCGCGCCCCAGTGCTGTTCCCCATCGTGGGCGCACTCCGTGGCGACCGCTGCACCACCGCGCAGGGACCCGCGACCATGGCGCAGCACGGCATCGCCCGCACCCGCGAGCACGAGGTCGTGGACGTCCGACCCGCCTCCGTCACGTTCCGCCTCACCGACGACGAGGGCACCCGGGAGCAGTGGCCTTACGCCTTCTCCCTCTCCATGACCTATGCCCTGGAGGACGGTGCGCTGGCGCAGACCTTCACGGTGGAGAACACCGGCGACGTCCCCATGCCCTTCCAGCTTGGCGGCCACCCCGCCTTCAACGTGCCGCTGGAGCCCGGCTCCGACGAGGCGTTCGAGGACTGGGTGCTCGAGTTCGCCGAGCCCTGGACCTACGAGACGCCGGTCATCCACGACCGCCTCATCGACTGGTCCGACCGCGTGGCGGTCGTCGACGGTGAGGCCGTGCTGCCCCTCTCCCACCGGCTGTTCGACCGGGACGCCATCGTGCTCCAGGACGTGCCCGGGCGCACCGTGCGCCTGGAGGGCACCAGGTCCGGCCACGGCGTCGAGGTGGACTTCCCCGGGTTCGAGTACTGCGGCATCTGGTCGGCCGCCGGCGACGCCCCCTTCGTGGCCGTGGAGCCCTGGACAGGCACGGCCACAGGCACCGACGAGGGGGACGCCATGGAGGAAAAGCGCGGCGTGACCCTGCTCGCCCCGGGCGCCACCTTCGAGCGCACCTTCACCATGCGGCCGTTCTAGGCGCACGGGGCAGGAGCGCCACGAGAGAGGGCGCCCGCGGCTGCCGGCGGCCGCGGGCGCCCTCGTCGTACGGGCGTGTGGCGCAGAGGGTCCGCCCCCTCCCCTACGGACGGCTCACCACGAGTCGCATGGAGCCCTCGAGGGAGAGTGCGGGCACCGTGGAGGGCACGATGAAGTTGGAGCCGGCCTTGACGGCGTGGCCGTTGGCCGTGCCCTCGCCGGCGATGACCGACACGCAGAGGAACGGGGCGTCGTTGGCGAGCTCGAGCGATCCGTCCACGTCCACGGTCTCCACGGTGTAGTCCTCGTTGCTCTCGAGCACGGCCACGCCGCGGTCGTCGGGCGTGACGTCCACCTCGCCGGAGGCGGGAGCCACGACGTCGTAGTCCACCACGTCGCAGGACTTGTCGATGTGGAGCTCGCGCTTGGTGCCGCCCTCGGTGACGCGGTCGTAGTCGTAGAGGCGGTAGGTGACGTCGCTCGACTGCTGGGTCTCGAGGATCATGGTGCCGTGCTTGATGGCGTGCACCGTGCCGGGGTCGATCTGGAAGAAGTCGCCCTTGTGGATGGGAAGCTCGTTGAGGAGCTCGTCCCATCGGCCGGCATCCACCATGGCGCGGAACTCCTCGGGGTCCTTGGCGTTCTGGCCCACGATGATGGTGGCGTCGGGCTCGCAGTCGAGGACGTACCAGCACTCGCGCTTTCCGAGGCTGCCGTTCTCGTGCTCGGCGGCGTAGGCGTCGTCGGGGTGGATCTGCACGGAGAGGTCGCCCTCGGCGTCGAGGATCTTGATGAGCAGCGGGAAGCGGTCACCCCCCACGGAGCCGAAGGCCTCACGGTGCTCGTCCCAGACCTCGGAGAGGTGCATACCGTCGTACTCGCCGCCCACCACGACGCAGTCACCGTGGGGATGCGCGCTGATGGCCCAGCACTCGCCGATGGGACCGTCGGGGATGTCGTAGCCGAACTCGGTGGCCAGGCGCCGGCCGCCCCAGATTTTCTCGTGGAAGATGGGATCGAGGAAGATGAGGTCGGCCATGGCTCTCCTAACGGGTCTGCTGGGTATGCGGGCCCCTCCACTCTACGCTCGGAGGGCCCCCTCCCTGAACCCAATCCGGAAAGGCCACGGTCTGCACTCACATGAGGGCTATGATTGAACGATCCACCACGTTTCCCGTCGAGGAGGGACATGCCGCTCAAATACCTGTTTGTGGCCGACGACATCGAGTCCAAGATCCGGAGCGGCGAGTTCAAGCCCCAGAGACGCCTTCCCTCGTGCGACGAGCTGTGCGAGACGTACGACGTGAGCCGCATCACCGTGCGCAAGGCCATGGACGTGCTCTACGACCGCGGCCTCGTGATCAAGCGCAGGGGGTCGGGAACCTACGTCAAGGACGTCGACCCCGAGGACTCCGCCCCGCTCGACCAGCTCGTGCAGGGCTACTCCGAGAGCGCGCGGGAGCTCGGCGCCTCCGTGGACACCCAGATCCTCACCTTCGAGGTGTGCGGCGCCGAGGGGGTCGTCGCCGAGCGGCTCCGCGTGCCCGGGGGCACCCCGGTCTACCACATCGAGCGCGTCCGCTCCATCGACGGCAGCCGCGGGGCCGTGGCCTACACCTGGATCCCCGTCAAGACGGTCCCCAACCTCACCAAGCAGCAGGCCGCCCAGTCCATCTACCGTCACGTGGAGGTGGGCCTCGGCCTCACGGTCTCCTCCACCCATCGCTCCATCCGAGCGGTGATGCCGAGCCTCAACGAGCGCATCTGGCTCTCCCTGCCCTCCGAGGTGCCCGTCCTCGAGATCGACCAGGTGAGCTTCCTGTCCGACGGCAGGCTGTTCGAGTACACGGTCCTCCACCACGACACCCGTGACTGGAGCTTCCGCTGCGTCGACACCAAGTAGGCGAAGGCGCCCCGGGCCGAGGGGAGGTCACGGAGACGGCGAAGGGGGCGCCCGCGAGCCGATCGGCCGCGGACGCCCCCTCTCGTCGTGCGGGACGGTGCGAGGGCCGCGCTAGGCGAGCTTCTCCTGGACGTCCAGGGCGATCATGAGCTCCTCGTTGGTGGGGACCACGAGGACGCGGATGGCGGAGTCGTCCGCCGAGATCTCGCGGACCTCGTCGCTGCGCACGGCGTTCTTGGCGTCGTCGAGCCTGACGCCCATCCACCCGAGCTTGGCGCAGATGCGGGCGCGCGCGTCGTCGGAGTTCTCGCCGATGCCGGCGGAGAAGGCGATGGTGTCGAAGCCCTCCATGGCCTCGGCCATCTCGAGGATGAGCTGGGCGGCGCGGTAGGCGAACATGTCGAGCGCGACCTCGGCCTTCTCGTCGCCCTTGGCGGCGGCCTCCTCGATGTCCCGGGAGTCGCTGGAGATGTCGGACAGGGCGAGCAGGCCGGACTGCTTGTTCATCATGGTATCGACCTCGTCGACGGTGTAACCGCCCTCGCGCTGAAGGTAGAAGACCGTGGCGGGGTCGAGGGTGCCGCAGCGGGTGCCCATGATGAGGCCGTCGAGGGGCGTGAGGCCCATGGTGGTCTCGACGGAACGCCCGTCCTCGACGGCGCAGAGGGAGGCGCCGGAGCCGAGGTGGCACGACACGAGCTTGTGGCAGGCGCCGTCCGTGAACTCCTGCACGGCGCGCCAGATGAAGCGGTGGGAGGTGCCGTGGGCACCGTACTTGCGGACGTGGAGGCGATCCACCACGTCACGCGGCAGGGCGTAGCGCCAGGCGCGCTCGGGCATGTTGTAGTGGAAGGCGGTGTCGGGCACGATCACGTTGCCGAGGGAGGGGTACAGCTCGCGGCAGATCTCCACGACGTCGGCCTCGGCGTAGTTGTGGAGCGGCGCCAGCGGCGCGACCTCGCGGACCTTTGCCAGCACCTCGTCGTCCACCACGGCAGACTCGGGGAAGTACCAGCCGCCCTGCACCACGCGGTGGCCGATGCCGTCCACCGGCAGGCCGAGCCCGTCGATGATCTCGAAGACATGCTTGACGGCGGTCTTGTGGTCGGGAAGCTCCACGACGAGCCTCTCCTTCTCGCCGCCGCGCTCCTGGTGGCCGATGAACGACCCGTCAATGCCGATGCGCTCGCAGTTTCCCTTTGCGAAGACCTCGCCGGTGTCCACGTCGAGCAGCTGGTACTTGAGGGAAGAGCTGCCGGCATTGATGACCAGTACGTTCATGGGCTTCCTCCTTAGGGGCCCCAGGGGCCCTCACGCGTCGAGCCGGCCCCTACGGCCGGCGGCATACCAGTTTACACGCTTGACCGCTCTGGGGAGACAGGTTCAGCCCTCCCCCACCAGCACGTCGTAGGCCACGCCGGCGCCCGTACCCACGCAGTCGTGGCACCCCATCAGCACGGGGCCGCCGGTGCGCCCTTTGATCTGGGCGCACGTGACCGAGCCCACGGCGTCGCGGTAGCGGCCGAGGAGGTCGCGCCCCACGGCGTAGGTGGCCGCCTTGGAGTCGGGGGCGTCGAGACGGCGTGTGGAGCCCACGAGGCCCGAGACCACGCAGGCGCCGGAGATGGCGCCGCACGTGCCGCCCATGTCCCCCATGCCGAGGCCGAGGCACTCGCAGGCGGCGAACAGCTGGGCGCCGTCGAGGTCGACGGCGCCGTCGAGCGCCTCGGCCAATGCGCAGGCCACGGCCTGGGCGCAGTTGTAGCCCCCGGTATGGAGCTCCAGGGCGCGCGCCACCGTCTCCTCCCGGGTCATCGGTCCCCCTCGCAGACGACGAGGGCCTCGCCCAGCGGGGCGCCACCGAGGACGTGGATGTGGGCGTGGGGCACCGTCTGGCCGGCATCGGCGCCGGTATTCGCGATGCAGCGGAAGCCGGTGGCGGCCACCCCGGTGGTACGGGCCACCTCGGCAACGGCGTCGAACATGGCCTTGAGGGTCTCCGCCGGCACTCCGTCGGTCACGGACCTGTAGTGGGCCTTGGGGATCACGAGCACGTGGACCGGGGTCTGGGGCGAGAGGTCCTTGAAGGCGCACACGAGGTCGTCCTCGTACACCTTCTCGGCCGGGATCTCTCCGGCAGCGATCCTGCAGAAGACGCAGTCCTCCATGGTGTTCCTCCTCTGGGTACGTGGGCTGGTTCTCGGCGGCGGGGACTAGAAGAGCGGGCCGTCCGCGCCGTACGGGGGCTGGGACGCCGCCTGCGGGGCCGGGGTGGCCTGGGCGGCACCGGGGGCCTGGGCGGCCTGGGTGGCATCGAAGAGCACAGAGACCTGCTGCTGGGCACTCGCGAGACGCCCACGCAGGCTCGTGAGGAGCTCGACGCCGCGCGCGTAGGCGCCGAGGGCCTCCTCGAGCTCGAGGTCGCCGCGCTCGAGCGACGAGACGATCTGCTCGAGCTCGACGGACGCCTGCTTGAACGTGAGCTGGTCCACCGGGGTGGGTTCTGCCATGGGTGAGTCCTTCCGCTGTGGGTTACCGGGTGGTGGGTGCGGGCGCGCCGGGCGTACAGGCAGTGACCGTGGCCGCGAACGAGCCGTCG
>CBCSOI010000098.1:0-5785 GCA_965141595.1 uncultured Atopobiaceae bacterium
CGGGAAGGAACGGTGAGGCCGCGGGCGCGAAGGGAGCGGAGGGAATGAAGGCTTCGGCCCCCAGGGGGTCGGGGACGTCGGAGGCGATGCGGCGCGAGCGCTCGGCGCGCTCGGCGCGGGCGTCGGGCGTGGGGGCGGTGACCTGGGTCCTGCGTGAGGCCTCGAGGGCGGCCACGAAGACCATGGTGGAGCCGGGGTCTGCGCTCGGGGCCGCCCCCGGGGCCGGCCGGCGCGCCTCGTCGGCGCCGGGTGCCGCCATGTGCCTCGGGCGACGTTCCGCCATCTCAGTTCCCCTCACGCGTGATGTCCGCCAGGTGCGCCCCCGTGAACGTCACGAGGTCGGCGGGGTCGAGCACGAGCTGCAGCCCCAGGCGGCCGCCCGACACCGCGACGGAGTCGAAGAGCATGGCCGCCTCATCGATGATAGTGGGGAACGGCCTCCTCATGCCCACAGGCGAGCACCCTCCACGAACATAGCCCGTGAGGCGCTCGATGGAGGCCACGGGCACGAGCTCGAGACGCTTGACCCCGGCGGCGGCAGCCGCCTTCTTGAGGTCGACCTCGCACGACACGGGCACGCAGCAGACCACGTGACCGCCGGACGGCTCCTCGCAGACCAGCGTCTTGAAACAGGCGTCGGGGTCCTCCCCCAGCGCCGCCGCCACGGAGTCGCCCAGGTGCCGGCCGGGGACGCCGTCCCCGTGCTCGTACTCGCGGGCCTCGTAGGCGATGCCGGCGGTATCCAGCTCGCGCATGGCGTTGGTCTTGGTCGGTCCCTTCTCGCGCCGTGCCATGGTGGCGCCCCCTCCCCACGATCGCTCCAGGCACTCCGGAGGGTACCCCTAACGGGGGCCCCGCGACTATGCGTTCCCACCCTCCTCGAAGAGGCGGGTGCGCTCGAGCACGGGGGCGAGGAAGCGGCCGGTGACGCTCGCCGGGTCGGCCGCGACCTCCTCGGGGGTGCCCTGGGCCACGATGGTGCCGCCGCCGTCGCCGCCGTCGGGACCGAGGTCGATGATGCGGTCGGCCACCTTGATGACGTCGAGGTTGTGCTCGATCACGAGCACGGTGTTGCCGGCGTCCACGAGGCGCTGCAGGACGTCGAGCAGCTGGCGGACGTCCTCGAACGAGAGGCCCGTGGTGGGCTCGTCCAGGATGTAGAACGTCTTGCCGGTCTGGCGGCGGTGGAGCTCCTTGGCAAGCTTGACGCGCTGGGCCTCGCCGCCGGACAGCGTGGTGGCGGGCTGCCCGAGGCGCACGTACCCCAGGCCCACGTCGTAGAGGGTCTGGAGCTTGTTGCGGATCTGCGGGATGGCGCCGAAGAACGCCAGGGCCTCCGTCACCGACATGTCGAGGACGTCGCTGAGGGTCTTGTCGTGGTAGGTGACCTCGAGGGTCTCGCGGTTGTAGCGCTTGCCGTGGCAGACCTCGCAGGGCACGTAGACGTCCGGCAGGAAGTTCATCTCGATCTTGATCTGACCGTCGCCCTTGCACGCCTCGCAGCGGCCTCCGGGGACGTTGAAGGAGAAGCGCCCCGGCGAGTAGCCGCGCAGGCGGCTCTCGGGCGTGGAGGCGAAGAGCGCCCGCAGGTCGTCCCAGAGGCCGATGTAGGTGGCCGGGTTGGAGCGGGGCGTGCGCCCGATGGGGGCCTGGTCGATGTCGATGACCTTGTCGATGGCCTCCACGCCCTCGAGGGTGTCGTACTCGCCCACGGGGCGCTGGGACCGGTGCACGGCGTTGGTGAGGGCCGGCGCCAGAGTGTCGGTAACGAGCGACGACTTGCCGGAGCCCGAGACGCCCGTGACGACGGTGAGCGTGCCGAACTCCACGGAGCAGGTGACGTCCTTGAGGTTGTTGTGGCGGGCGCCGGTGATGGTGAGGGCGCCGCGGCCCGGATCGCGCCGGGCCTCCGGCAGCGCGATGATGCGGCGGCCCGACAGGTAGGCGCCCGTGAGGGAGTCCGGGCAGGCCATGACGTCGGCCGGGGTGCCGGCGCACACGACCTCGCCGCCGAGCTCGCCGGCGCCGGGGCCCATGTCCACCACGTAGTCGGCCGCGCGGATGGTGTCCTCGTCGTGCTCCACCACGATGACGGTGTTGCCCTGGTCGCGCAGGCGCTCGAGGGTGTGGATGAGGCGGTCGTTGTCGCGCTGGTGGAGGCCGATGGAGGGCTCGTCGAGGATGTAGAGCACGCCCATGAGGCCGGCGCCGATCTGGGTGGCCAGGCGGATGCGCTGGGCCTCGCCGCCCGACAGCGTGGCGCTGGCGCGGGCGAGGGTGAGGTAGTCGAGGCCCACGTCCACCAGGAACCGCAGGCGCTCCACGATCTCACGCACCACGCGGCCGCCGATGAACTCCTGGCGCTCGGTGAGCTCGAGGTCCCGGAAGAACTCCAGGGAGTCGCGGCAGCTCATGGAGCAGACGTCCCAGATGGACTTGCCGCCCACGGTCACAGCCAGGAACTCGGGCTTCAGGCGGGCGCCGCCGCAGGTGGAGCAGGGCTCCTCGCGGATATACCTCTCGAGCCGCGCCTTCATCTTCTCGTTGGAGGTCTCGCTGTACTTCTCGAACAGCACTGAGCGCACGCCCGAGAACGTGGTGAGCCAGTGGGTGTCGCGGCCGTCGCGCGTGTGGTAGTCCACCCGCACCTTGGTGGTGCCGAGGCCGTCGAGGAGCGCCCGGCGCACCTTGGCCGGGAGGTCCTTCCAGGGCGTGGCAGGGTCCTCCCCGAAGTGCCGCACCACGGCGCGGAAGATCTGGGGGTAGTAGTTGGAGCGGCCGAAGAAGCTGCCGAAGACGCCGTCGTCCACGGCGGCGTCGGGGTTCTCCACGAGGGCCTCGGCGTCGACCACGCGGCGCATCCCCAGGCCGTCGCAGTCGGGGCAGGCGCCGTAGGGGGCGTTGAACGAGAAGTCGCGGGGCTGGAGGTCGTCGATGGAGTGGCCGTGCACCGGGCACGAGAGGGCGAGGGAGTACTGCAGCAGCTCGCCCTGGGCGTCCTCGCCGGCCTCCCGCGGGGGCAGCACGTAGACGCCCACCCTGTCGGACGCGATGCGGCAGGCCTGCTCCACGGCCTCGGCGATGCGGCTGCGCGAGGACGGGCGCACCACGACGCGGTCGACCACGACCTCGATGGTGTGCTTGTACTTCTTGTCGAGCTTGACGCCCTCCTCGAGCTCCACTACCTCGCCGTCCACGCGCACGCGGGAGAAGCCCTCGCGCAGGAGGTCGGCGAAGAGCTTGGCGAACTCGCCCTTGCGGCCCAGGACCACGGGGGCGAGGACGTAGGCGCGGCGGCCGTCGGCGGCCGCGATCACCTTGTCCACCACCTCGTCGGTGGTCTGGCGCTCGATGACGCGGCCGCACTCCGGGCAGTGGGGCGTGCCCACGCGGGCGAAGAGGAGCCGGAGGTAGTCGTAGATCTCGGTCACCGTGCCCACGGTGGAGCGCGGGTTCTTGGACGTGGTCTTCTGGTCGATGGAGACGGCCGGCGAGAGGCCGTCGATGGAGTCGAGGTCGGGCTTGTCCATCTGGCCGAGGAACATGCGGGCGTAGCTGGACAGGCTCTCCACGTAGCGGCGCTGGCCCTCGGCGTACACCGTGTCGAAGGCGAGCGAGCTCTTGCCGGACCCCGACAGGCCCGTGATGACCACAAGCTCGTTGCGGGGGATCGTGACGTCTATGTCTTTAAGGTTGTGCTCCCGAGCACCGCGGATGACGATCGCGTTGGATGCCACTGGGCGGACCTCCCCTACCGTACGGTCGTTCGATGGCGTGTCTGCGCTTAACCGAACAATTGTACGTGTCAGACCTCCAGGAGGGTCTCGGGAGAGACCTCTTTAGCATCCCTCCACATCTGGGAGGCGTCCTCCTCGGAGACGCCGGCGATGATCTCGTTGAGGCGGTCGAGGAGCGCGGAGTCGTCGTGGCGCATGGCGATGCGCAAGGAGCGCTCGTCGGCCTTGGGGCAGAGCTCACGCGGGATGGGCGCTATGACGAGCTCGGGGAAGACGCCCACGCTCTGCTCGAAGCCGCGGCGGTCGACGACTGTGGCGTCGATCTCGCCCGACGCCACCTTGAGGCAGGGGTAGGTTCGCGAGCCGTAGGGGGTGGCGTGCACGGCCCTGGGTATCTGGGAGATGGCGCGGTCGAGGTCGGTGTCGGACCGGGCTGCCATGCGCGCGCCCGCGAGGCCGTCGAGCGAGGTGGCCGAGGCGTACGGGGAGTCGGCCCGGCACACCACGGCGAGCTCCACGGCGGCGTAGGGCTCGGAGAAGACGATGCCGGTGTCGCGGGAGCCGTTGAACACCGAGGAGACCGCGAGGTCGATGTAGCCGCGCTTGAGGTAGTCCGCGAGGTCGGAGTGGTCGACGTCCACCATGCGGGGGCGGCAGCCGAGGTCCGCCGAGACGCGGCTGAGGAAGAAGGCGTCGAAGCCGCTGACGTTGTACCGGCGGTTCTCGAGGGGCAGGGAGCGGTCGACCGACGGGTCCACGAGCATCTCGTAGGCGGGGTGCGCGCAGTCGATGCCCACGCGGTAGGCCGCCTGGGAGACGGCTGGCGGCTCGAGGAAGCCCTCGATGCCCGAGCAGCCGGAGAGCGACCCGGCACCCACGAGGGCGGCGGCCCCGGCGAGGCAGCCCCTCAGGAACGTGCGGCGGTCGACGGGCCCCTGTGCGAGCCCTGCGGAAACCAAGGGCCGGCCGTTCACTTTCATCGAGCCCCCATTTCCAAGCGCCCCTCTGGTCGAGACGCTTAATTTACCCTTAAAGGCAGCCTAAACCTCCTTGAAAACGAAGTCAACGTCACGGGTTGCCTTTTTCGCCGAGATGCACGAAAGACAGTGGACATCAGCTCCTACCGGGGGCTTTGACCGGGCGCGGCAGAAGTCGCACGCTACGCCGCGCTCACGGTCGCCCGCGCGCTTTGTCATAATTTCAGCCCGAGGGCCGACCGCCCTCCAAGCCAAGAGAAAGGAACCGCCATGCTCCTCGAGAACAAGGTCTGCGTCGTCACCGGGGGCACCCGCGGCATCGGCCTCGCGTGCGTCAGGGAGTTCCTCGCCCAGGGCGCCAAGGTCGCGCTGTGGGGCTCTCGCCAGGAGACCGTCGACAAGGCGCTCGCCGCCGTGACCGCCGACGACCCCGACGCCCCCGTTGCCGGCGCGTGCCCAGACCTCACCGACGAGGCGGCCGTGGCCGCCGCCCTCGACGACGTCGTGGCCCGCTGGGGGCGCCTGGATGTCCTGGTCAACAACGCCGGCATCTCCCAGTCCACCCCGCTCCTCGACTACACCCCCGAGGAGTTCCAGAAGGTCATGGACCTCAACGTGAAGGCCGTCTTCAACGGCTGCCAGGCGGCGGCCCGCATCATGGTGCCCCAGGGCGGCGGCTCCATCGTCAACACGAGCTCCATGGTCTCCATCTACGGCCAGAAGTCGGGCGTGGGCTACCCCACCTCCAAGTTCGCCGTGAACGGCCTCACCAAGTCGCTCGCCCGCGAGCTCGCCCCCACCGGCGTGCGCGTGAACGCCGTGGCCCCCGGCGTCACCGCCACCGACATGGTCTCCGCGCTCCCCAAGGAGGTCGTGGACCGCATCTCCATGGGCATCGCCCTGGGCCGGCCCGGCGAGCCCGAGGAGGTGGCGAACGCCATGTGCTTCCTGGCCAGCGACAAGGCCTCCTACATCACCGGCGTGGTCCTCTCCGTGGACGGCGGCGCCCTGTTCTAAGGGTCCGCTGCACCCCGCGGCGAACCCGCGTCGGCGCCCGGTCCGCCCCCGATG
>CBCSOI010000099.1:0-5780 GCA_965141595.1 uncultured Atopobiaceae bacterium
CCGCTGCCCGAATCCCCTATGGCCCCGACGCCCCGGGGAGGGACGCTTGGTCCATGATGGATGAAACGGTTCCGGAGGAAGGGGCAGCCATGGCAAGGGACGAGAGCCGCGCCTACAGTATGGTCCTCGAGTGGTGGGGGCTCCTCCCCGACCCGGTGCGGCGGCGGGAGCTCGGCGACTTCGCCATGGAGTTCGCGTACCACTCCGCCAAGGTCGAGGGGGCCGAGCTCACCTACGAGGAGGCCCGGGAGGTCTTCGAGCAGGGCAGCGTCACGGCCTACACCGGCGACGTGCGCTCCCTCGTCTCGGTCACCAACCAGAAGGCCGCCTTCGGCTGGATGATGGGCAGGCTCGAGGAACGCGCGCCCCTCGACGAGGCGTTCGTGCTCACGTTGCACCGCACCCTCACCTACGGCACCTACAGCCCGACCCAGCTGGCCGACGGCGAGCGCCCGGGCACCTACAAGCTCTCCGACTACATCGTCCGCGAGACCCACGAGGTGGGCGCGGCGCCCGACGAGTGCCCGCGCCTCACGCGCGAGCTCCTGCGCGACGTCGACGAGACGCTCGCCGGCCTCACACCCGGCCGCGCCGTCACCTGTGCGGCCTTCCTCCACAACGAGCTCGTCTCGATCCACCCGTTCAGCGAGGGGACGGGGCGTGTGGCGCGCGAGCTGGCCAACTACGTTCTCATCTTCGGCGGCCACCCGCCGGTGAGCGTCTTCGAGGACGAGGTGGACACCTACTACGCCGCCCTCGAGGCCTTCGACGACACCGGCGACCTCGAGCCCTTCAAGCGGCTCCTGCGCCACGAGACCGTGCGCTCCTGGGAGGACCGGGTGCGCTAGACGCCGCAGGGCGCGGGAGGGCCAGGCGAAAGGAATGACGCGGGGGGCTCCTGGTCCAACCGGGAGCCCCCCTCGCACGTCGCAGCGGGCACCCTACCCCTCGGAGCGGACCTCGCTGGCGATCTGGTCGGGCACGCTCATGCCGTCCCTGCGGTCGGCACCCCAGAAGCAGCAGGACAGGAAGCCCGGCCCCACGTGGCAGCCGATGGTGGGGCCGGCCTCTGCCTCGATGAACAGCACGTCACCGTCGGCGCCGCGCTCGATGATCTCCTCCAGCCGACGCATGTCGGCGGGGCAGTCGGTGTTGGCGGTGGCGCACACGAACGTGGTGTCGGAGTGGTTCTTGAGGTAGTTGTCGGCAAGGCGGCGGATGGCCTTCTTGCGGCCGCGGGCGATGCCGGCGAGCTCGAGGGTGCCGTCGAGGGCCACGGTGAGCAGCGGCTTGATGTCGAGCTTGGAGCCCACGAAGGCGATGCCGGAGGGGATGCGGCCGCCGCGGGCGAGGGCCGTGAGGTCGTCCACCATGAACAGGGTGTGGATGTGGTTGTGGGCCTCCGCGGCCCAGTCGGCGAGCTCGCGGGCCGTGAGGCCCTTGTCGCGCTGGCGCACGGCCTCCCACACGAGGAGCGTGAGTGGGGTGGAGGGCAGCTTGGTGTCCACCACGTAGAGCTCGATGTCGGGCCCGAACTCCTCCTTCATGCGCTCGAGTGCCATGCAGGCGCCCTCGTAGCAGCCGGAGATGCCGGAGTCGAAGGCGAGATAGACGGTGGGGACACCCGAGGCGATGGCCGCGCGGAAGGCCTCCTCGAACTCCATCTGCGAGGGCTGGCTCGTCTTGGGCTCGGCGCCGTGGCGCATGCGGTCGTAGAACTCGTGGGCGCTCATGGTGTGGAACATGTCGTCGACGCCGCAGAGGGGCTCGCGGCCGTCGTCGCGGTCGGGCTCGGTGTAGGTGAAGTGCAGGACGGTGAGGCCGTTCTCCTCGCAGAACTCGTGGCTGAGCTCGCACGGGGAGTCGACGATGAGGTTGCAGACGGCGGCCATGGGACCTCCTGGATGAGACGGGGCACAAACGCGTACATGATAGGGCACGACCCGGGCGCCCACGGATAACCCACAGGCAGCCTGAAGGCCCCGGGAGGGCACACCCCTACTCGGCTGACTTCAGGCTCTCCACCATGTCGATGGACGCGAGCTTGGGCACCATGGCCGCCAGCACGAAGACACAGAACAGCAGCGTGAGCCCGAACGCGTAGAGGTAGCTCGCGGCGTGGATCTCGCGGCCGAACATGGCGGCGTCGACCTCGGCCGTCACCACCACATAGCCCTCGAACCACGTGCCGAGCACGAGCCCGACGAGGGCGCCCACGACCACGATGATCACGATCTCGCGGAAGACGTAGGAGCAGACCTCCTTGGGCAGGAACCCGAGCACCTTGAGGCTCGCGATCTCGCGGGAGCGCTCGGCGATGTTGATGTTGGCCAGGTTGTAGAGCACCACGAAGGCGAGCAGGGCCGCTGCGGCGATGAGCACCACCATGACGAGGTCCACCGAGGAGAGCATCTCGCGGTAGGTGTCGATGGTCTCGTCGTTGAGCATGAGCGTCTCCACGCCGTCCATGTACTGGAGCCGGTCGGCGTCGTCGGCGCGCTCCGCGGCGTCCGTGGGCAGGAACGCGAAGGCGGTGTTCGCCTCGCCCGGGTCGCCGAAGGCCCGGGCGTAGGCATCCGCGCCGAGGTAGACGTAGGAGCCGAGGTAGTTCTCGCATACGGCGGTGACCTCGAGGCGCCGCTCCCGCCCCGTGGCGTTGCCCGTGGCGTCCTGGGCCCAGAGGCGGACCTCGTCGCCGGGGCCGACGCCGAGCGTGGCGGCGAGCTTCTCGGTAAGCACCACCGAGTCGGGACCGAGGTCCACGGGCGCGCCGCCCCGGCGCTCGCGCAGGGTGACGGCGCGCCCCAGGGAGCCGGCGTCCTCCGGAACCACCAGCACGACGGCGAGGTCCTTGGAGCCGTCCTCGGGCCTGGCCACGACGTTCTCCTCGAACGCAGCCACCGGGTCGCCGTGGCCCATGGAGCCGAGGGCGTCCATGACGTCGGCCCGCTGCCGCTCCGTGGCGTCAGCCGAGAGGCCCACCACGGCGTTGTAGTGCACGATCTCGCCGAACTGCTTGTCGATGATGTCGTTCACGGCGTCGCGCACGCCGAAGCCCGTGAGCAGCAGGGCGCAGCAGCCGGCGACGCCCACCACGGTCATGAGGAAGCGGCGGCGGTAGCGGAATATGTTGCGGAACGTGACCTTCCACGAGAAGGAGAGGCGGCGCCAGAGCGGCCCCACGCGCTCGAGGAGGATGCGGCGCCCCGCCTTGGGGGCCTTGGGCTGCATGAGGCCTGCCGGGCTCTCGCGGAGCGACGACAGGCAGGCCGCCAGGGCCGCGCCCACGGTGACCGCCACGCCGATGACGGTGGCCGCGACGGCGGGCGCCGCCTCCACGGGAAGGGGCATAGGGCGCGCCGGCACGCCGTAGATGATGCCGTAGGCGGTGAAGATCACCCACGGAAGCAACTGCGACATGGAGAGCACGCCCAGAAGGGCGCCGAGGAGCGAGGCCGACCCGGCGTAGGCCACGTACTTGGCGCAGATGGCCGCGCGACCGTAGCCGAGCGCCTTGAGCGTGCCCATGAGCCCTCGGTCGTCGTCGACCATGCGGGTCATGGTGGTGAGCGAGACGAGCGCGGCCACGAGGAAGAAGAAGAACGGGAACGCCGTGGCGATGGCGTCGATGCGCTCGGAGTCGGCCAGGTAGCACGCAGCCCCGTAGTTCTGACCGCGGTCGAGCAGGTAGACGTCGCCGGGCTCGATGGCGTCGACCTCGCGCTGGGCGTCGTCCAGCCGGGCCTCGGCCTCGGCGAGCCCGTCCAGGGCCTCCCGCCTCCCCTGCTCGTAGGCGGCGAGGCCCTCCTCGTACTCGGCGTGGCCGTCTGCCAGCTGCGCCTCGGCGTCGGCAAGGGACGCCTCCCCGGACTCCACCTTCCCGCGGGCCTCGTCCAGCTGCGCGCGGGAGGCCTCGAGGAAGTCCCTCCCCTCCTGGAGGCGGGCTGCGCCGGAGTCGAGGGCGGCGCGGTTGTCGGCGACCTCGGCCTCGGCCTCGTCGAGGCGGCGGGCGTTCTCGTCCAAGCGTGCACGGTCCTCCTCGAAGGCCTGGACCGCCCCGCGTGCGACCTCCACCTGGGTCGCCTGCGCCACGAGGGCCTGGGCCGCCCCCAGGAGGCCCTCCAAGGCGGCGACCTGGCCCTCCAGCCCCTCGGAGCCGGCGGCCTGGGCCTCCTTGAGCCGGTCCAGGGCGGCCTGCGCCGCATCGGCCACGGCCCGGGCGTCGTCACCGGAAAGCCCCGCGGCCGCGGCCTGGGACACGAGCGCCGCCTGGCCCTCGTCGTAGGCGGCCACGGCGGCGCGGGCCTGCTCGACGGCGGGGGCCTGGGCCTCGAGCTCCGCCTCGGCACGGGCGAGCTCCTGCCTGCCGGCATCCACCTGCGCGGCGGCGGCCCCGAGCCGCTGGCGGCCCTCCTCGAGCTCCGCCGCGTTCCGCTCGACCTCGGCCTCGCCGTCCGCGAGGCGTCGCTCCCCGTCGGCCACCTGGGTGCGCCCGTCGGCGAGCTCCTGCCTGCCGCGGTCCACCTCGGCGGCGCCGGAGTCCAGCCGGGCCCTCGCCTCCTCGAGCTCCGCGGCGCCGTCCGCGAGGGACGCCTCGGCCTCTGCCCGGCGGTCGGCCAGCTCGGCGCGGCCCTCGTCCACCTTCCCCTGGGCCTCGGCGCGCAGCTCGTCGGCCCTCCCCTGCGCGAGGCCGGGGATGCGGGCGTCGATGCGCCCCGCCACGGCGTCCACCGCGGCGTCGTAGGAAGCCGAGCCCCACAGCTCGTCTGCCGCGCCGGCCACACGCACGTAGAGCTCGGTGTAGGGGGCGTCGGCGTCGAAGGCCGAGGGCAGCGTGAAGAGCACCTGGTTGACGGTGCCGCTGCCGAGGGACGTGGTGGACAGGACGGCCTCCTGCACGTGGGCCGACGACGCCACGGTACCCACGACCCTGAAGTCCCGTGCGGCGAGGAGGCCGTCGAGGTCCTGGGCGCCGTAGAGCACCTCCACGTCCTCGGGCACGGCACCCTTGTCGGCTGCCTTGTCCACGACCACGCACTCGTCGGCGGCCTCGGGCCACCTTCCGCTCCTGAGCTCGAGGCCGTTCATGGGACCTCCCGAGAAACCCGTGGAGGCCCAGGAGTCCAGGGACGTGACCCGGCAGGCATGGTTGACGTCGCCCATGCGGGCCATGACGTCCACGGAGCGGACCGGCTCGCAGGCGGCCACGCCATCCACGGAGGAGACGTCGTCCACCTGGGACGGGGAGAACCCGAGCGTGGAGACCAGCTCGAGGTCGTAGAGGTTCGTGCGGTCGAAGAAGGCGTCGGCGGACCTGCGCATACCGACACCCGTCATGCGCAGGCCGGCGAAGAAGCCGCAGCCCAAGGCCACGATGACGACGATGGCCACGTAGCGGCCGACGGTCTGCCTGACCGTGCGCAGGAGGTGTCTCCAGAAGACGGGGGGCACGCTCACCACTCCACGGAGCTCGCGGGGGCGGGCGACGGGTTGGTGGAGACGGAGGTGGCACGGCCCTCGCGCACATGGATCACACGGTCCGCCACCTGGGTGAAGGCGCTGTTGTGGGTGACGATGGCCACGGTGCGGCCGGTGGTGCGGCACGTGTCCTGGAGAAGGCCGAGAATCTGCTTGCCGGTGCGGTAGTCGAGGGCTCCCGTGGGCTCGTCGCAGAGCAGGAGCTTGGGGTTCTTGGCGATGGCGCGGGCGATGGCCACGCGCTGCTGCTCGCCGCCGGAGAGCTGTGCCGGGAAGTTGTCGCGGCGCCCCTCGAGGCCCAC
>CBCSOI010000100.1:0-5732 GCA_965141595.1 uncultured Atopobiaceae bacterium
TGGCCAAGAAGGACGGCTCCGTGGTGCCCGTGGAGATGGTCGACGAGCCCATCTCCATCTCCGCCGAGATCGACAAGCGCCAGCAGATCGCCGACCCGGTGGCAGACGACGTCGTGGAGAACGGCGATGGTGCCAACAAGGCCCCCGTCACCGAGAGCGCCGAGGGTGACTACACCTACACCGTCGACCACCGCTCCACCAGCTCCACCTGGACCGACGAGTACACCGTGGAGGACCCCCTGGACGCCGTGGCGGCGGGTATGGCGGAGCTTGACGCCATCCACACCGGCGTGGCCGGCCCCGACTTCGACGGAAAGGTGAACGTCTGGTACAAGACCGACAGGACCCCAGCCGACTTCTCCGACGGCTCCGGCGCCAACCAGACTCTCGGAGACGGCCATGAGAACCCGTGGCTTTCCGCCGACGAGAACGCCGAGCGCCTCGGCGACGACGGCCGCGCCATGGACTACGTCGGCTGGCGCCTCTGGGCGGCCGACGTGCCGGCCTGCCTGGACACCGAGCTCAAGGTCTCCGACCTGAACCTCGCCGAGGGTGAGCGTGTGACGGCCGTGCGCCTCGAGTACGGCCGCGTGGAGCCCGGCTTCACGAGCCGCCCGTCCGGATGGGACCGCGACCTTTTGAAGGACGGCCACGACGACATCTCCGCCGTGGAGCCCGGCGAGCCCTTCACCTGCCCCATCGAGGGCCACACCGGCCACGGCGACGACGGTGAGGCAGCCTACGCCCCCATCCGCCTCGACATGCACGTGACCGGCGCCTACAAGCCCGAGGCCGAGCTCGCCAACTCCGCCCAGGTCTACGCCTTCCGAAACGGCGGCGACGCCCCCGGCCTCGAGGACTCCGACGAGGACAAGGTCGCCCAGACCCCCAAGGTCGCCGACATCGAGATCTCCGGGCGCCTCGACAAGCGCCAGCAGATCGCCGACCCGGTGGCAGACGGCGTCGTGGAGAACGGCGACGGCGCCAACCGCGCCGCCGTCACGGTGTCCGACACCGGTGAGTTCGACTACACCCTCGACTTCGAGAACACGAGCAGCACCTGGGTCGACGAGTTCACCGTCACCGACGAGCTCGCCTGCGTCACCGGCGGGCTGGCCACCTTGAAGTCCGTGACCACGCCCCAGGCCTGGCAGGACCACGACGGCAAGCTCAACGTCTGGTACGCCACGGACAGGACCGACCGCGACTTCGTGGAGCAGGACGGCCCGAACGCCACCATGGACGACGCTTACGAGAACGAGGGCAAGGCCCGACAGCAGAACTACACCGGCTGGCACCTCTGGAAGGCCGGAATCTCCGCGGCTGACGCTGACACCCTGGAGGTCTCCGACCTGAACCTCGCCGAGGGCGAGCACGTCGTGGCGGTCCGCTTCGAGTACGGCCGCGTGGAGGAGGGCTTCACCACCCGCCCGGATAACTCCGGCCTCTGGTCCAGCGACTCGATCAAGGCCTCCCACGACGACTTCGAGGGCGACCCCGAGAGCCAGGGCACCTTCGAGGCCTCCGACGGGTCCGTCCGCCAGTACATGCCGGCCATTCTCACCTGCGAGGTGACCGACGCCTACGTTCCCGGCACCGACCTCAGGAACGAGGCCGACCTCTACCTCGCCCGCACGGCCTACGGCCGCCTCATGGAGGACACGGACGAGGACTCCGTGGTGCAGGCCCCGCGTGACCAGGGCAAGCCCGAGGCCGTGGCTGCGGCCGAGCACGCCGCCCGCACCATGCTCCAGACCGGCGGTGCCCCGGTGCTCGCCGGGTGCCTCTCCGTGGCCTCCGCGGCCACAGCCTGGTTCCTGCGCCGCCGCACCTACTGATCGGTAGGGGACGGGCGGTAAAAAAAGAGGGTCCCGGGAGTGTTCCCGGGACCCTCTTTTAGTTCGGTCGATCCTCAGAGCTCGAGGCCGTCGTCTCTGCCCCTTCCCGGCGGTTCCGGTGGGGGAGGGGTGCGACCCACTGTTCGATCCATTCCTCGCACGTGCCTTGTCGGGGCTCTACCCTTGCTCTCAACAGGGGCTTTAGGGTATTGCACGAGGTGCGATGCCCGATGGAGCCTCGTCTTGAGCCTGCTGTCTCTCTCAAACATCCTCAGCAAGCACTCTGCAGCGGACGCTCCCACAACCCCTGCAGGGACAGCGCTTATGAGGGTCGACCCACCCGGGGTCCTTCGGACAGCCACGAATTGCGTCGCCGTGAGCCGGCCGCGGTCGATTCTCGCCGCGACGCTCACCGGTGGAAGGCCCCGTCCGGACACCGGCAGGAGGGCCTGCACGGTGTTTCTGGTGTTGACCACAGGGATGCTCTCGCCGAGATACGCCGAGGCCCTCATGGCCCCTTTCTTCAGGGCTTCCATCGAGTCCATGGCGGGGGCCCTGAAGGAGGCGGACCCGAGGAGGGCCTTCTCGAGGTCCACAGGCGCTTCAGGGTATGCCATCGAGAAGATGGGATAGGCGGTCATCACGAAGAAGCCGAATCGCATCGACGGGTCCTTAGCAAGGACTACCTTGTATTCGTTGCTCGTGCGAGCCACAAGACCGTGTCCGTCCCAGAGGACGGAAAGGCCACAGCTGTCCAAGGGGGCAAGATACTCGAAGTCATTGCTCCCTGGATGGGAGAGGGTCTCCCTAATTCGGTCGAACTCTCGATTGAGAGACCCCCTGATCGCTGCCGGTACATCGAGACCGGGCATGAATGCCGAGGCGTGGGAGGGGCCTCCGACGGCGTAGATCCTGTCGATGAGGTCGGAAGGGCTTTTGCCGATATGGCGTCCGATGTGGGAAACCCTTGGTTTGAGGAACCCCTTCAGGTATCCATCGGGGTCAAAGATCTTCATTTCGTTCGTCACGGCGTGGACTTCCTGGAGACACTACCGCTTTCCCACTCTGTGCCGTTATAAGGACGGATGCGGTACTTCTCCTCAGCCCATCGACGCACCTGCTCGCTTGAGAGGACAATCCTCACAGCCTTGGCTATACAAGCCTTATGGGCGTTCGTCTCGACGATGGCGGGGTAGTCCCCTGCGACCCAGTCCGGTAGGCCCATGGACCGCAGTGCCTCCATTCCCCGCTTGAGCGTTCCATCCCTCTGCCACTCGGGATGGCCGTAGGAGTTCTCCACCGAGCAGGAGAACCCGGCGTGGCCGAGGCTTGCGGCGAAGACAGGGGACAACTCGTTGGGGACGAAGAAGCTCCAAGGGGCCACAGTCGTGAAACGGCCTGTGGGGATCTCGATGATCGGTGCGGGAGACAACCCACGAGAGGCTTCGTCGCGCTCGGCCTCCTCGACCATGGCTTCGAACTCCTCCATGGACATCATCGGGAAAAACGACTCCTGGTCGGTCATGGCATCTCCTTTCCTTGTGCGCCTCTTCAGCCTAACAGCGGATCTATCGGTTCCCCCACCAGTCGCTCGATGGCAATCATTGGATTTCAATCCACACGACTCAATATTGGGCCATGCCGAGACGGCCGCCGGCGCCCTGCCGTGGGGCCTGCGGGCCCACCTCGACAGGGATATCGGCCGCCGCCTCTCTCGGTGTTTCCCGGGGATGCTTCCTAAAGCATCCTCACGCCCTCGATGTAGGAGGCGATCTCCGGGTACTGCTCGACGAGGGCCTCGACGCAGCACCCGAGGGAGTCCCGGGCGCCCTCGGCATAGGCGCCTACGGGAAGCCGGGTGCCGGGGGTCCCGAGCTCGTCGTTCACGGAGTCGATGAACTCCCTGGCCCACTCGTCCATGGGGCCGCTGCCGTCGCGGTCCTTGAGGATGCAGGCCCTGCGGACCGCCGCGGAGGCCTCGTCGGCGATCCACGTGCGGAACTGCTCGGATTCTTCGAGAGTGCGGATGCACCTCTCGACAAGGGTCGTGGTCTTTCCGGTCTCGGTTGCGTTCATGGCAACCCCTTCCCTTCAAAGAGCTTTCAGGACAAAATCAGAAAACTCATAACCAAACTTCAGACAATCGTACTACCGGAGAGGCAGAAAATGACCCACTGACCCTTGAACGGCACGGCGCTGGATGAAGCCTGCGCCGATTGTGCTCTCGGCTGTTTTTACCACCCCCCCCCGACTTTAGGCAGCACGGCGGAGGGCAATCCTTTGATTTGTGGCCACAAAATACCAAGGGGAAAGAAATATACCCTCTACATGCGACCCTGCCAGAGGATCTCGCCGACCTTCCCGCAGCCCCCGAGGATGGCCCCGCCGAGGGTGCCCGGGGCCGTGGCGTCGCAGATCCTGCCGGCGTGCTCGGAGACCACGGCCACGAGGCTCCTGCGGGCCCTCGTGAGGGCCACGTAGTCGAGCCGCAGGTCCTCCTCGGAGGTCTTGCAGCCGTCCACGAGGCACACGACCCCGTCGAACTCCAGGCCCTTGACGCCGTGCACCGTGGACACCCAGAGCGTCCCCGCGAGGTCTCCCTGGTCGTCGCTGTCTTCCTCCGCGAGGGAGGCCTCGAAGACCCGGATGGAGGCCGCCACGGCCCCCTCGGTCCCAAACCCGCGGCGAGCCGCCCAGGAGGCCCAGGCAGCCACCGCGGCCGCGGCCTCGGCCTCGTCTTTGGGGGAGACGCCGAGCTCCGCGAGGTTCCGGCAGACCTGGTGGCAGATCACCTGGGGCCAGCTCTCCGGGGGCACGAGGGCAAGGACGCCGCGGTAGCGGGCCCACCATGCCGAGAGGCACGACAACGGGGCTTTCTTCGGGGGCCTCATGCGGGACACCGGGATGTCCGGGAATGCGTCCTTGAGGACGCCCACGCAGGAGTCGACCTGGGAGTTGGTCCTGACGAGCACCGCCGCGCTCCCGCCGGCCCCCACGTGGCCGACCACCTCCAGGGCGGCGCTCGCGAGGGCGGCCCCGAGGTTCTTGCGTGGGCACGCCCTGCCGCGCCACCCGAAGGTGAGGCCCGTGGCCGTTCCCCGCGCGGCCCCTTCGGGGGCCCTGAGGGAGATGCCCGCGGTGTTGCTGGCCATCATGGGGAGCACGGAGTTGGCCACCGCCAGCACCTCCGGGGAGCTCCTGAAGTTGTAGGTGAGGGTCCTGACGTCGAAGGCGCCGGACACCGCCAGGTCCGCCAGGGTGTCCGGGGAGGCGTCGCGGAACTCGTAGAGCGACTGGCAGGCGTCGCCCACCATGAAGAGGGAGGCCTTGGCCGCGGCGCAGAACGAGAGCACCACCAAAAGGTCCACGGCGGAGTCGTCCTGGGCCTCGTCGACGACGACGTGGGAGATGCCGGAGCCCTCGGAGCCTGCCTGGGTTGCCGCCACGAAGGCGGCCTGGGCCGTGATGTCCGAGCACCCCAGGGCATGAAGGGCGCGGCCCACGGCCTCCGGGTCCCGGGACACCTCCTTGACGGCCTCCAGGGCACTGCCGCGACGACCCTCCTCGGCGGCCGACGACAGGGCCGCGAGCGCCTCCAGGGCAGGGATGTCCGCGGCGAAGTTGGCGAAGGTCTCGCCGGAGCACGTGGCGACGCCCGGCAGGGCCTCCTCGAAGCGCTGACGGCACCACGACGCGACGGTCTGACTGCGGATGCCAGGGCAGATCTCGGCGAGGTGGTCGGCGGCGGCGTTGGTGAACGACAGGCAGAGGATGCCGTCGGGGTCCACGCCGGAGGCCACGAGGGCCGAGATCCGCATCTCGATCACGGTGGACTTGCCGCAGCCGGCGCCGGCCACCACGAGGGTGGAGGGCCCCTCGGCGCAGACGCAGGCG
>CBCSOI010000101.1:0-5695 GCA_965141595.1 uncultured Atopobiaceae bacterium
GCTCGGCGTAGGTGTTGAAGAAGCGCCACACGTGGCCGGCGCCGTTGCGGGAGGGCTCGGCGTCCTCCTCGGCGGCCAGGAGCCGCTCCAGCTCCCGGGCGCACCGCTCCACCCGCACCGGGTCGCGACCCTCGGGGGAGGCGAGGAGGGAGAAGGCGTCTCCCACTGCGCGGCCGAGGTCGCCGTCGGCCAGGAGGGCGTCTCGCACGGCCTCGGGGTCGCCGCCGTCCAAGGTGCCGTCGATGAGGGCGCGCACGACGCGCCGGCCTGCGGCGCGGACCTCCTGGTCGCCGTCGTGGGCCGTGGCCTCGAGGACGGTCGCCACGTCGTGGGAGCAGGTTCCGTCGAGGGCGGAACAGACCTGGTCGGCGGCCGCCTCCCGGCGCGCGGTCCCACGGATGGCGAGGTCGGACATGGCGGAGGCGCCGAGGGCGCGGGCCGCCTCGGCCGCCAGGGGGCGCAGGGAGGTCTCGGGTTCGTCGCTTCGCCACGAGGGGCAGAGGAGCGGGTCGGCCATGGAGAACTGCGGCGTCACGGGGTAGAGGCGCCCGTCGCAGGCGTCGATGGACGCCCCTAGGGCGGCGAGCTCGTCCTCGGGGCGCTCGCCGGGGCCCTCGAGGTCCAAGGCCGCCACGGCGGCGCGGGTGGCGCGCCAGGAGATGAGGCGCCGCCCGTCGCCGTCGGTGGCCTGCACCCACGCCTCGTCGAGGCGGGGCGACGTGGAGAGCGCCATGGCGGCGAGCACCATGGCCTCGCGGCACGCGAGCCTGGAGGCTCTGAGCTCGCGGCGTGCCCGGGTGGTTCGGCGGGTGCCCCCGTCCACGCACCACTCGCGGGGTGCGATGACGTCGGGCTCCACGGTGTCGAAGGAGAGGGCCGCCACGCCGGCCTCGAGGTTGAGGCGGAAGCGGCACTCGAGGCGGTAGGGGAGGCGGAGCGACTGGATGCCCAGGGCGACGGCCCGGCGCACCTCCCACTCGCCGCGGTCGCCGTACCCGCCGGCCCCGGTGTCGATGTCGGCGGCCTCGCAGGCGACGGAGCGCTCGATGGCGTCCGAGAGCAGATAGAGCTCGGGGACCGAGGTCTCGGGCCTGCGGCCGATGCAGCGCTTGGCGTAGACGGTGCGGTTGAGGGCCGACTCCACTCGGCGCAGCGTGCGCACGCCCTCCTCGTCGAGACCCGGCCCCTGGATGTCCAGGCGCACCTGGCCCGACCGGGCGTTGGGACGGAGGCGTGCGGGTGCGTCGTCGGCGAGGCGGAGCAGGCCGGCGTCGTCGAGCTGCTCGGCCATGAACGAGGAGAGGGCGTCGGGGAGTGCGGGGGAGGTGCGGCGGGCCTGCGCCATGCGGAGGGCCCCCAGCGCGGACTTCAGGGACTCCACGGGGAAGGGGTCCCTCTCGAGCGCGGCGAGAAGGCCGTCGAGGTCGATCGTCCCCTCGGCCGCGCCCCAACCCGTCTCACGTGGTGCCATGGATCCTCCCTGCGCTCATGTGCACAGGGTATGTTCCCCCCTTTTTTCTCCCCTGTATTTAAGGGACCATGCAACATTGGGCTTCTTGCGTGTGCCGTCCCGACATGCGCCGATGTGGCAAAGGGGACGGTGGCGCCCGGCCCCGCCTGTCACCTCACTCGGGCACTTTTGCCGTCACTTTGGTCGGGCACCTCTGCTGTCACATCCGGCCGTCGCGCCACCGTGGTGCGATTTCCAAGGAACCGCGCCACCGTGGTGCTCTTTTCGGCTGATTCGGCTCGCTCCCTGCGCCACCGTGGCGCACTGGGGCCGGTGCCGCGCCACCGTGGTGCGTGACGGCGGCGTCTGACCCATCCGTCGCTTCGCCTGCCTCTCGCCTTATGAAGCCCAGCCATGCCGGAGCGGTTTCCGGCATGGGTTTTGGCCACCCGGCGTCGGAAAACCCATGCCGGAGCGGTTTCCGGCATGGGCCTCGGCCCTTCTCCGGCCCTTACCGGGCGGCATGCCCATGCCACAGGGTCCTCCGGCATGGGCGACACCCGAGGTGCCCGACTGAAGTGGCAGCAAAAGTGCCCGACCAAAGCCACACCCGCGAAAGCCGGGACCACACCCGCGAAAGCCGGGACAAAAGTGTCCGGGTGTTGGGACGGGGCGGCGGGTCAGTCCCCGTGCGCCTGCTCCAGCGACTCCCGCAGCCCCAGGATCACCTCGTCGCCGTCGAGGAGGGCGGCCGCCGTGGCGAGCTCCCGTGCCACGGGAAAGACGCCCGCCTCCACCGCGGCGTGGGCGGCCTCGCGGACGGCGGTGCGCACGGCCTCGGTGGGGGCGTCGGGGACGCCGCGGCTCGCGAGCACACGCCCCTGCTCCCCCTCCGGAACCGGCGCGACGCCCTCCTGGGCCTCGAGGGCGGAGAGCTCCAGCGAGGCGATGAGGGCACAGGGCGTGTTGAGGCCGATGGAGCGCCGGTAGCAGGCGTCGGCCAGCTCGAGGTCGCCCTCCTGCCACGAGAGGAACGCGAGCCGGTAGTAGGCGACGGCCGCCCCGCCGGGCTCGTAGGCGCGCTCGAGGAGGTCGCAGCAGGAGGAGATGGCCATGGGGATGTCTCCCAGGGCCTCGTAGCAGGCCACGAGGGCGAGGTGCGCCGACGGGTCGAAGGGGTCGAGCTCCCGGGCCGCGAAGGCGTGGGCCATGGCGCCGTCGCCGTCGCCCGTGGCGGCCAGGATCGACGACACCAGCAGGTGGGCGGCAAGGCGCGAGGCGGGGACGAGGGGCACCTGCCCGCCGTCGGCCCCGTCGACCCGGTTGTAGAGGCTCCGCTCCACGTAGTTGGTGAAGCAGCGGGCCCCCTCCGGCACCCAGGCCTCGGTACGGTCCAGGGCCTCGCGCACCTCGGAGAGGGCTGCGGCGCCGTCGCCGCGGTGGATGTGGGCGGCGGCACGGGCCATGGCATCGCGCACGGCGTCGACGCAGGTCACCTCCACGGCCATGGCCATGGGGTCGTACCCGTCGACGGTCCCCTCGAGCAGCACGTCGACGAGGCCGCGCACGGCCTCGCGCACCTCCGGGTCGTCGATGCCGTCGAGCGCGCCCATCAGGAACGAGACGCTGCTCTCGCACGACCCGCCCAGCCCCGCCGCGATCCCCGCGGCGAGGGCGCGGCGCCGCGCCGCGGCGTCGCGGGAGAGCCCCGAGAGGGAGGAGGCGCCGAGCGCCGGCCGGGCCCACTCGGGGAGCCGACGGTCGGAGCCCTCCGGCTCCTCTGTGCGCCAGCGGGGGCAGAGCGTCTCGTCGTCCAGGGAGAACCCGGGCTCCACGGGGTCGAGGCCGTCGCCGTTCCAGGAGACGGCGCCGCCGGCGAGCCGCACGGCCTCCAGGGGGTCGCCCAGGGCCGTCGGGTCGAGCGCCGTCACGGAGGCCCGGGTCATCCGGGCGGAGAGCACGCAGGAGGTGCCGCGGTCCACGCGGACCCACACGCGGTCCACGCCGTCGCAGCGGTCGAACACATGGAACGCCAGGAGCAGCGCCTCCCGGCACGCGAGCTGGGCGGCGGCGAGGCGCCGCATGGTGCCGGTGGTCCCCACCACACGGCCGAGGCCCTCCACCCAGACGTGCCGGGCCATGGCGTCGGCCGGCTGGGCGGCCACGGAGAACCCCACGACCCCGGCCCCGGCGTTGACGCGCCACCGGGCGTCCAGGCGGTAGGGGAGCTGGAATCCCTCGAGCCCCTCCGACACGGCGCGGCGCACATCCCACTCGCCGGTGGCCCCGGTGACGTCGCCGTCACCGCGCCACGGTGCCTGGGCGGCCACGGAGGCCTCCACCGACGCGCTGAAGCGGTAGCAGGCGTCAGTGCCCCCGGCGGGGGAGCAGCCCAGCCGGCGGTCGCAGAAGAGCGCGCGGTTGAACGCGGTCTCGACCCGCCTCAGGCGGAGCGGGGCGGCGGGGTCGCCGGGCGGCTCGGCGAAGGAGAGGCGCAGACACCCGGTGCGTGGCGCCACACGGGCGCGCACAGGGGCGTCGCCCAGCGAGAAGACGTCGGCGTCCTCGAGCTCGGCCGCGAGGAAGAGCTCGAGCGCGCAGGGGAGCGGTGCCGTGCCGACGAAGACGCCGTCGGCCGCACCCTGGCGCAGGCGCACGTCGCGGACGAACTCCGCGAGCGCCACCACGGGCTCGGGGCTCCCGGAAAGGGACGCGGCGAGGGCGTCCATGTCGATGGAGCCCGTCTCGGGGGCGGGGGACGGCAGGGTCTCGGGCGCACCTGCCGCGGGGCCGGCCGGCAGCAGCACGCGACGGGCGAAGGCCCTTCCCGCGCCCACGCCGCAGGCGAGGCCGCCCAGGCAGCCGAGCAGCGCCGCGAGGGAGCCCCAGGCGGGGTCCTGCAGCGACGCGAGGGCGGCGCCGCAGCCGAGCAGGGCGGCCCCGGTCCAGCCGAGGGCTGCGTCGCCCATGGAGTCGATGCGTCGGCGAAGGTCCATCGAGCCCTCCCTCCCGGTGTCTGCGGACGTCCCTGCGGGTTTGCTTCCAGTATAGGTGACGTCGTCCACCGACCCAGGGGCGCCGCCCGCCGGAGCCGGCGGCAACGGCGAACCGGGGGCTTGCCGGCGGGGCCCTGCGGTGTACACTGCTAATGAACATATGAGCAAGTGCTCATTCATTGCAGAGGGGCCGCCTTCGAAGGCGGCACAGGGAGGAGGTCCCATGGGTATCGACGGACCGTCCATCGAGGGAGCCGACGCGTTCCTCGCCGACGAGGACGCCATCTACGGGGCGACGCAGATCTTCGACGCCCTGTCCGACTACACTCGCTTCCAGATCCTCGGCGCGCTCATGACGGCCGAGCGCTCGGTCTCCGAGCTCCAGGAGATCTGCCCCGTGTCGCAGTCGGCCATCTCGCACCAGCTGCGCCTCCTGCGAGACCGCGGCCTCGTGGCCCAGCGCCGCGAGGGGCAGCGCTCGATCTACTCGCTCGCCGACGGCCACGTGGCCACGCTGATCCGCGTGGGCCTCGAGCATGCGGGGGAGGAGCTCTCATGAGCGAGTACGACCGCCACGACGCCTGCGCCTGCCACGGCCACCACGACCATCCCGGGCACCACCACGACGGCTGCGGCTGCGACGCCCATGGGCACGAACGCGACGACGGCTGCGGCTGCGGGCATGACCACGGTGCGGCCCCGGCCCACGGCCTCTCCGGCGTCCCCGACCTCACGTTCAAGGTGGCCGACCTCGACTGCCCCAACTGCGCCCGCGCCGTCGAGGAGGCTGTGAGGGACCTGCCCGAGGTCGCCGACGCGAGCCTCACCTACGCCACGGCCACCCTCTCGGTGGTCTCCGCGGCCGGGACCGAGGCGTCCGCCGTGGAGCGCGCGGTCCTGGACGCCGTGCGCTCGTGCGGCGAGGACCTCGAGCTCACCGACGAGCAGCTCGAGCGCCTCGACGCCCGCCGCGGGTGGTTCGCGCGGCACCGCGCCGCCGTGCTCCTCGGGGCGTCCGCCGCCCTCATCGTCGCCGGCCTCGTGGCCGAGGCCGCCGTCGGCGGCCCCACCGCGGCCTGGCTCTACACGGCCGCCGCCCTGGCTGGCCTCGCGTTCATCCTCCCGCTCGCCGCCGCGTCCCTCGCGCGCCGCAAGGCCGACATGAACGTGCTCATGTCCATCGCCGTCGTGGGCGCCCTGGTCATGGGGCTCGTCGAGGCGCTCGGCGGCCACCTGGGGGTGGACACCT